>CAIUAC010000574.1 GCA_903896985.1 uncultured Sandaracinus sp. | reverse complement strand
GTTTCGGAGCGGCAGCGTCGCGCGGAAGGTGCTCGACTTGTTCTGAGTCGAGCGGACGCGCCGGCTACTCGCTCGGCTTGTCGGAGGAGGGCTTGCGCGGGGGCGGGACGTCGCTCTTGCGACGGCCATCGACCGCGTCGGCGACCTGCCGCGTGAGCTTCGAGAGCTCCCCGGCGAGCGAGCGCGCGAGCGGTTCGGCGCTGGCGCCTACCTTCTGGATCACGCGCTCGGCCTCGTGCGTCGCGTTGCGCAGGGAGGGGTCCTTCGCGGCGCGATCGAAGAGGATCGACGCGGCGTTCTTGAAGTGCTCGATGGCGACGAAGAGCTCGTCCTTGGCCTTCGTCGTCGCGTCCGGATCGGGGCCGTCGTCGGCCGCGGACTTGGGCTCGGCGGCGTGCTGCTTGGGTTCGCGGGGCTCGGTGTCGTCGTGGTCGGTCATGCCGCTACAGTAGCTATCTGCAGTCGGGCCGCCAGAAGAGGACCTCGTTGTTGTCCTCGCGGCACTCTGCGACCGCGCCGCCGACGGGCGCCTCGGGGTCGTCGAGCTTGGCGTAGTAGTCCTCGACGGGGAGCATCCACGGCGCCGTGAACTCCACGACCTCGGAGCCGCCTGGCTCGAGGCGCGTCGTCGTCACCGCCTGCCCGATGCGTACGCCGCCGCTCGCCGGTGCGCCGCGCCAGAACGACACGACGACGCCGTCGCCCATCCGCTCGAGGCCGCGGTTCTGCACGTTCACGCGCAGCATGATGTCGCCGCTCGATGAGCAGGTGTACGTGCCGCGTCCGCCCCAGAGGTCTGGGGTGACGAGCACGTCCGAGCCCTCGCGCAGGTTCTGCCGGTACGCGTTGAGGACGGTCCACGACGGGACCTCGTGGCGCGGGATCGTGCCGTTCTCCTCCACGTTCGTGACGTGATAGGCGTGCTCGTTCCAGATGCGCCGCGCGCCGACCCAGGCGCCGCGCGCATCGCCCCAGATGAAGACGCCGGCGTCGGTCCACCAGCGCATGGTGAAGAAGGCCTCGTTGTTCGAGCCGAAGACGATCTCCGCGTCGCCGTCGTTGTCGACGTCGGCGATCACCGGGTTCTCGGTGCGCGTGCGCGACGAGCTCGCGCGGCGGAAGAGCTCGCGGCCTGAGCTGCCGTCGTACACGCGGAAGTACTGCTGGTCGTTGTAGACGACCTCCGCTGCGCCGTCTCCGTTGAAGTCGAAGACGCTCGAGCCCGTCCCGGCCGAGGAGTCGTCGCTCGTCGCGGCCTCCCAGCGCAGGCCGGGGCCCACGCAGTCTGGGCCGGCCGCCAGGCAGTCCATGTCGTAGACGCCGTAGGCCGTCGCGTGGGCGACGCCGAATTCAGGGCGGCCGTCGCCGTCGAAGTCGGCGACCGTCGGCGCGCCGCCGATGCTGTCACGCACGCGGCCGACGAGGTCGCGCACCCAGAGCTCGAGGCCGGTGTGCCCGTCGAGCACGCGGATGTAGCCGCTCGACACGAGCACGACCTCCGGGCCGGGGCTGGTCGCGATGACCTCCGCGACCGCGCAGAAGCCGTCGGGGTGGTCGGTGGTCCAGTAGATATCGCCGTTGGCGCGATAGGCGGTCTTGCCGGCGATCACCTCTTGGACGCCGTCACCATCGAGATCGGCGACGCACGAGAGCGGCCCGAGGAAGGTGTTGTTGTGGCCGCGGCCCGCGTCGGGAGGGCCCGTGAAGCGCCGCTCGCCCGTGAGGCCCTCCAGCACGGTGCGACCGACGACGACCTCGACGGTGCCGTCGCGGTCGAGATCGGCGAGCGCAGGGCCGCCGCCGATCGACGGCTGCAGGCGCGGGCCGCGCTCTTCCGCGAGCGGATAGGGCGACGCCCACATCATCGTTCCGTCGGCGCGAAACGCGTACGTCGCGGAGTACGAGCCGATGCCGACGAGCTCGGGGACGCCGTCACCGTCGAGGTCGCCCGCCGCGAGGTGCCCGGTGGCCTCGAGCACGCCTTGCTCGGTCTCGGTCGCCGGGTAGCTGATCGTGTCGTGCGTCTTCGGGCGCCAGATGCGCAGGATGCCGGGCGGCTCGTCGCGTCGAATGGTCGGGTACGAGACGAACGCGATCTCGGGCTCGACCGTCGTGCCGTCGGGATCGAGGTCGACGACCAGCGGCGTCATGCAGACGTTGAGCGCGTCGGTGTGCACGACGACGCCGTCGGGCCAGCTGTGCTCGAGGACGGGGTCCTCGAAGGGCAGGATCGCTGGCGTCGTCCGACAAGCGGTCGGGTCGGGCGGCGGGCCGAGCGGCGGCTCGGCGTCGACCCCGATGACTCCCCCATCGCGCCCGAGGTCGGGCATCGCGTCGGGGCCGAGGTCGAGCATCGCGTCTGGCCCGAAGTCGGGGTGCGCGTCCGGCCCGAAGTCGAGCGGGACCTCGGGTCCGAGGTCGACGTGCGCGTCCGGGCCGAAGTCGATGGCCTCGCCCCCGTCGGTGCGGTCGCTGAGTCCGTAGCTGAGGTAGCAGCCCGCGTTGCACGCGATGGCGAGGAGGAGCGCGGGGGTGAGGAGGCTAGGGCGCATCGTGTTGCGCGGCCGGGCCATCAGGATCTGTGCCACGCGGGCAGCATCGAGCCGACAACGCTTTTTGTCCATACGGGGCAGGGCGCGTGCGCGCGTGAACGTGCGCTCGCGGCGCCCTCGTCACGATGCTGACGTCGCGCTGTGCGGCGTCGCCCGGCTGACGGCGACGTTCTCGAGGGTGCCGAGCCCCTCGATGCTCACCTCGACGCGGTCGCCGGCGAGCAGCGGTCCGACGCCCGCGGGCGTGCCGGTGAGCACGAGGTCGCCCGGCAGCAGCGTCATCACGCTCGAGATGTACGCGAGCAACGTGCCGACCGGGAACACCATGTCGCGCGTTCGTCCGTCTTGCCGCACCTCGCCGTTGACGCGCACGACGAGGCGCAGGTCGTCCGGCGAGACCTCGGTCTCGAGATAGGGGCCGACCGGACAGAAGCCGTCGAAGCCCTTGGCGCGCGTGAACTGCACGTCTTTGCGCTGGAGATCGCGGGCGGTGACATCGTTCGAGCAGGCGTAGCCAAAGACCGCCGCGAGGGCCTCTTCCGGAGTCGCGTCCGTGAGCGTGCGCGCGATGACGACCGCGAGCTCGCCCTCGTGCTCGACGCGGGCGCTTGCCGCGGGCAGCGGGATGTTCGCGCCGGGGCCCGTGAGCGCGCTCGGGGGCTTCAAGAAGAGCAGCGGCTCGGTCGGCACTTCGTTGCCGAGCTCCTTCGCGTGCGCCCGATAATTACGGCCTACGCACACGATCTTCGACGGAGTGACCGGCGCGAGGAGGGCGCTCGGCGTCACGGGGACGACGTGCTCTGTCGCGTCGCCGCCCTCCCAAGGGGCGCGCGTCCAGAGGAGCGCGCGCGCGTCGTCGATGAGCTGCGCGAAGTGCGGAGTGCCGGCGTGAGTGAGTCGGACGAAGCGCATGAGCGGCTGTATATCACCGCGCAATTGGCGCCGCACGGCAGTGTCATGTTGCTTACAAAGCTGCGCTTGATTCGTTAGGCTCCGCGAGATTCCCGTTCTCTTCGAGCGGGCAGAGGGGTGCTGATGTCGTCGTCTTCAATTCGTGGTCTTGGGTTCGTCGCGTTGCTGCTCGCGGCTGGCTCAGCGGGCGTCGCGCAGGCGCAGCCGGTGGCGGCTGTGCGTATCGACGATGGGTTCACCTGGATCCGCTTGGCGGACAACCCGCGCTTCGGGAGCGAGCCGAGGAACGAGGGCTGGCATCCCGTGGCCTCGCTGCGGGCGATCGGGGCGTTCGCGTCGGGCGATGCGCTCAAGATGGTCGTTCGTCAGGGGAATCGAGCGCTCGCGCGCGCCCAGTGCCAGCCGACCAACCAGTACGGCAGCACGCTGGTGTGCGGGAACGCGGGTTCCGACTGGACCGGCGGCGAGCCGATGCTCACCGTGACGGGCGAGATGCTCCTCGACGTCCTCCACGTCAACGGTCAGACCGACGCCGAGACGCTGCTCCGCACCTACAAATTCAAGGTCGAGCTGGTGACCCGCGTGAACGAGGGGAATTTCACGCCGATGCCGCCGCTCTACGTGGTCAACGCGGAGGCGCGGACGCTCGACGCGATCTTGATCTCGGAGACGCCCGGCCACG
>CAIUAC010000573.1 GCA_903896985.1 uncultured Sandaracinus sp. | reverse complement strand
GCCGCAGGCGCGCCGCCATGCGGGCCCGTGGGCGCGGAGCCACCGCCACCGACCGCCCCGGCTGCATGCGCGACGGGTGCTGGGCGAAGCGCCGTCGCCGCGCTGGCAGCCTCGCCGACGTTTCGGGCTCCTCCCGCCGCGTGAGGCGCGGCAGGACTGCGCGCGGAGCTCGCCCCAGCGCCTGTACGCCGCGCGGTGCCGCTCGGGACAGCCCCCCCCAACGGCGCAGTCGCACCTGGGCTCGGGGACTGCTGCGCCAGGGGAGCGTCCGGCGCTGCGGGCGCCGCTGCCGGCTCCGCGGGTGCCTCGACGGCCGGCTGGGCGGGAGCAGCGGGCACATCGCCCGTCGCCGCGGGCGCGGCCCCGGCGCTCGGTGCCGGAGAGGGGCTCGCCGGCGCAGCCTGCTCCGCGGCGAGCGGAATCATCGCGGCGCTCACGCCGACGGTCGACGGGTCGCTCGAGAGCCCGCGCACGGCGAGAACGGCCAAGAGCACGATGGCAGCGGCCGCGACCGACGCACCGCCCAGCAGGAGCCAGGGGCTGCGCTTCGGCTTCTCGGGGGCCAGCGGGGGCGCTGCGAGCAGCGGGAGGGGCGCGATCGGCGACGAGAACGTCGGGATCGTGAACCGCTCCTCGACGTGCGGCGCGGCGACGGGCTTGAGGCCAGGGCCCTTCGCAGGCGGCGCCCCCGGCGCGACCGGCACAGCGGGACGAACCGCGACGCGCGGGTTGCCCGCCGGCGGAGGCGGAGGCGCGACGGCCTTCGGCGCGTCGAGGTGACTCAGCTGCGACAGCGAGAACACCGCGCGCTTCTCGTCGAGCTCGCGCCGCGCGGCGTCCGTCCGATGCTGGGCCGGCGAAGGCTCCTTGTGCGCAGCCTGAGCCTCTTCGTCGTCGAAGAACGGCGGTGTCGTGAAGTCGAGCCCGCCGGGCAGCGCCTCGCTCAGCCGCTGCTCGATCCGCGCCGCGAGCCCCTCCCACGCCTCGTCCGTTCGGTCGTTCGTCGGCCAAGCCTGCAGCAGCCCGTCGAGCGTCTGCACGTCCGCGGCCCACTTCTTCGCGACGGGGTCCCGCTCGACCTCCGCGCGTAGGTCCGGGTGCGACGCGTCGTCGAGCCCGCCCGGCGTGTCGAGGGCCGCAGAAATGCGCCGAGTCAGGTATTCGCCGCTCACCGGGTCCTCCCGCGGCTCGCGGCCGCGACGGTCGCAATCTCCGACGCGAGCTCCTCACCGAGCAGGTCGCGCAAGCGCCTGCGCGCCTCGTGGATTCGCCAAGCGATCGTGCCCTCGGGGCAGCCGAGCGCCTCCGCTGCGTCCTTCTGAGGCACCCCTTGGATGCACACCAAGATCACGGTCGAGCGCAGCGACGGGGAAAGCGAGTCGAGCGCGGCCGCGAGCTTGCCGTAGAGCTGCACGGCCTCGACCGAGCGCCGCGGGTCCGTGTCGCCCTGCGTCGGGTCGGCGACCGGCTCCGGCACGCGCGGATCGGCGATATCGCTCGTCGCCGCGCGTCGGCGCTTGCGCAGGATGTTGAGCGAGACGTTCATGCAGATCCGGTACAGCCACGTCGAGAGCTCGGAGCGCCCGTCGAATTTCGCCAGCGCGCGATACGCCCGCAGGAAGGTCTCCTGCACGGCGTCCTCGGCCTCGCCTGCGTCGGCGAGCAGCTGGAGCGCGCATGAGTAGAGGCGCCGCTGGTGCAAGCGCACCAGACGTCCAAAGGCGGCATGGTCGCCTGCTTGCGCGCGCACAAGCAGGTCCGCCTCGTCTGCACGGTCGTGCCTAGGGTCGGAGGCCATGGGTTGGGCGGCGGAAGGTACGGCGACACGGGCCCTTGGACAACCCTCCTCGCTACGTCTTTGACGCGATGTGTTCGCCGTGAGCATGATGGCGACGTGAGCGACGAAGAGTCCGACCGGCGGAACGAGCAGCGCGCGCCGATCGAGCTGAAGGTGGAGTACAAGCGCCTGAACTCGTTCTTCGCCGATTACACGAAGAACATCAGCCGCGGCGGGACGTTCATCCGCACCTCCAAGCCGCTCGACATCGGCACGGGCTTCGTCTTCAAGCTCGTGGTGCCCAAGCTCGCCGAACCGCTCGCGCTCCGGGGTCGCGTGCAGTGGGTGATCAAGCCCGACGACCCGGAGGGGCGCGAGCCCGGGATGGGGATCGGCTTCGTCTACGAGAACGAGGCCGAGAGCGATCTCATCGCGTCGATCGTCGAGCGCCTGATGGTGGACTCGCTCGGGCAGGTCATCTTCGGCAAGCTCGTCGGCAACCGCACGCGCGACGAATAGCGCGCCCGCCTCGACGCGCCGTGCCGCGCCCCGGCGAAGGGACCATATAGTGTCGCCATGACCGCCGCGCCGCTCCCCTCCGCGCTCGACCTCGAAGCCGAGATCCGCCGCCTCAAGCAGGAGCGGAACGCCGTGATCCTGGCCCACTACTACCAGGACTCCGAGATCCAGGACCTCGCCGACTTCATCGGCGACTCGCTCCAGCTCGCGCAGGCCGCGAAGAAGACGGACGCCGCCGTCATCGCCTTCTGCGGCGTGCACTTCATGGCCGAGACCGCGAAGATCCTGAACCCGGGGCGCGTCGTCGTGCTGCCCGACCTCGAGGCGGGCTGCTCGCTCGCGTCGGGCTGCCCGGGCGACGCCTTCGTGCGCTGGCGCGCCAAGTACCCGGACGCCGTCGCCATCAGCTACATCAACTGCACCGCCGAGGTGAAGGCCGCGAGCGACCTGATCTGCACCTCGTCGAACGCCGTGAAGATCGTCGCGTCTGTCCCCGCCGACAAGCAGATCCTCTTCGCGCCCGATCAGAACCTCGGCCGCTACGTGATGAAGCAGACGGGCCGCGAGATGATCCTCTGGCCGGGCAGCTGCATCGTCCACGAGACGTTCAGCGAGCGGCGCCTGATCGAGCTCATGACGCGGCACCCCGACGCGGAGGTCATCGCGCACCCGGAGTGCGAGGAGCCGCTCCTGCGCCGCTCGGCGTTCATCGGCTCGACGAGCGCGCTCCTCAAGCACACGGCGGAGAGCCCGAAGCGCGAGTTCATCGTGCTGACGGAGCCCGGCATCCTCCACCAGATGCAGAAGGCCTCGCCCGACAAGCTCTTCCTCGCGGGTCCGCCCGTCGACGAGAGCTGCTCCTGCAACGAGTGCCCGTTCATGCGCCTCAACACGCTGGAGAAGCTCTACCTCGCGCTGCGCGACCTTCAGCCGCGCATCGAGATGCAGGAAGACCTCCGCGTGAGGGCGCTCGCGCCGATCGAGCGGATGCTCGCGCTGAGCTGAACGAGCCGCGGCGCGCGACCACTCAGCGAACCTCGACGGTGCCGCCGCGGTGCTCGTGCCCGCGCCCCCGGTTGCCGCCGACGACCACGACCCCACCGCGCCCACGGTTGTCGTGGCGTTCGCCGTGGTAGCCGCGGTTGTTGTACGGGCGGCCGTAACCGGGGCCGACACGGGCGAAGCAACCCGAGGCCAGCACTAGCGCGCCGAGGAGCGTGAGCGCCAGCGCCAACGCGCGCGTGAGTCGGAGCGGACTACGTCCGGTGGTGGTCATCATCTCGTGTACGAAGCACGCCGCGCGCCGATACGCTACCCAGCGGGAGCGCGGCGACTCAGCGCGTCTCGATGACCAGCCGGTAGTTACCGCACATCCCGAAGCCGCTCGTCGCGACGCGCACGACGAGGCGCCCGCTGTCGTCCGTGGTGCTGCACTCGGTGTCGATCGCGACGGTCTCCGTCGAGGTGCCCGGGTTCACGGAGCTGCAGCCTGTGCCGCCCGCGCCGCTGTAATTGCTGCCGATCGTGCAGGTATGGGCGTCGCCGCCGGCGGTGCAGCGATACCACGCGACGAGGTCGAGGTTGCTGCCCGCGGGCATCCCATCGAGCGTCACGGTCAACACCGGATTGCCGCCGTCCGTGCCGTCGGTGACGTCGACGAAGAAGTAGTCGAGGTCGAGCGCGTCGTCTGAGTTGTAGATCGTCTCGGTGAGCGTCGGGCCATTGTCCGCGTCGTTCGTGGCGCCGAGGCGAATGGCGGCTGACTCGGTGTCGTTCGGCTCGCCCGGGTCGGGCGCGCACACGCAGCGGCCTGAGGTACACGCGGAGCCTGAGCCGCAATCGCCGCAAGCGAGCGGCGTCCCGCAGCCGTCGTCTGGCGTGCCGCACATCGCGACGAGGTCGTCGCACGTCCGCGGCGTGCACGCGCAGCCCTCCCCTTCGCGGACGAACGGCGGCGCGCACTCGAAGTCGCACATTCCCCCCGCCGAGCAGATCGCCGTGCCGCCCGCCGGCGCCGTGCACGGCGCGCTGCCGCAGCCGAGCCGACAGCCGTTCGCGGGATCATCCGTGCGGTCCGCCGTGCAACCGCTCGGGCAAACGTGCTGCCCGCTCGCGCAGCCGACCCGCATGTCGACGGGCCGACTCGCGTCACCGGGGCCGGCGTCGTACGCGCGCCCGCCAGCGTCGATCGTCGCGGTTCCGCCCGAGGCGCACGCACCGACGAGCGCACCCAGCGCGAGCACGACCACGAGAGCCGAGGCGGCAGGCGCACGAGAGAGGGACAGCATCGACCGCGAAGATGACACGAGCGCGGCGCGCGCGAAACGCCCGCTTCCTCGGCCCATCCGATTGACATGGCCCAGCGACCAAGCTAGTTGCGCCCCCCTATGTCGATGACCGTCAGCGAGTGCCGCGATTCTCTCGCGAACTTCGCTCAGCGCCTGGATGCGCTGGGGAGGTACCTTTGACGTCCCTGACCTGCGCCGGAAGCTCCGCGAGCTAAACGACCGCACCACGGCCGAGGGCTTCTGGGAAGACCCCGACCGTGCTCAGACGATGCTGCGCGAGCGCGCGGCCGTCGAAGAGCAGATCACCACCTTCGAGAAGCTCGGCACGTCCGTGAAGGATCTCGGCGAGCTGCTCGAGATGGCCGTCGCCGAGGGCGACGAGTCGATGATCGAGGACGTCGGCACGCAGATGCCGGACCTCGAGCGCGGCATTCGCACGATGGAGGTCGCGCGCATGCTCTCCGGCGCGGAGGACCGCTCGGACTGCATCGTCACGATCCACCCCGGCACCGGCGGACTCGACGCGCAGGACTGGGCCGCGATGCTCATGCGCATGTACCTGCGCTGGTGCGAGCGGCGCGGCTTCAAGACCGAGATCATCGACCGGCAGGACGACGAAGCCGGCATCAAAGAGGTCTCGTTCCTCGTGCGCGGCCCGTACGCGTACGGCTTTCTGCGCGCGGAGGGCGGCGTGCACCGCCTGATCCGCATCTCGCCCTTCGACGCCAACGCGCGCCGTCAGACCGCGTTCGCCGCGGTGTTCGTCGTCCCCGATCTCGACGAGGGCAAGACGGATATCGTCATCAAGGCGGAGGATCTCGAGGTCGACACCTTCCGCTCGGGTGGCAAGGGCGGGCAGCACGTCAACAAGACCGAGTCCGCCATCCGCATCACGCACATCCCCACGGGGATCATCGTGAAGTGCCAGGCGGAGCGCTCGCAGCACAAGAACCGCGCGAGCGCGATGAAGATGATGCTCGGCTTGCTCTACGAGCGCCGGCGTCAGGAGCGCGAGGCGGAGTTCGAGAAGACGTACGCCTCGGACAAGATGGAGATCGGCTTCGGCTCGCAGATCCGCACCTACACGATGGCGCCCTATCGCCTCGTCAAGGACGAGCGGACGGAGCTCAAGGTGAGCAACATCGACGCCGTGCTCGACGGCGATCTCGACGAGTTCATCGAGTCGTACCTCCTCTGGTCGGCGAATCGGAAAGCGCAGCGCCAATCTGGCTCTGCCGGAACGAACACGAGCCCATAGCGGTTCGAGGCCCGGCGATGCCGCTCTCGGGGCAGCGCCACAGCGCGAGCGGGGACCTACGTGGCGAGTGAAGACGAGCTGAGAGCGGCGCGGCAGGCGCACGCGGTGAGCATCGAAGCGGCGGGGACGAAGGCGTTTCCCAACGACTTCCGGGCCGACCCGGTGACCGAGGGGCGTCGGCGCGCGCTCGTCGCGCTCGCGGAGGGAGCCGCCGAGGCGCGCGAGGGGCTCCCCGCGGAGGACGGCGTCTCCGCCGACGCCGAGCACTTCCCGCTCTATGGGCGCGTGATGGCCAAGCGCGGCCCGTTCGTCGTCTTTCAGACGCCGTACGGCAAGGCGCAGGCGCTCGTCCGCGCCGACGCGCTGCCCGCCGAGGACGCGCGCCTCTTCGCGGAGGTCGACCTCGCCGATCACGCGTACGTCTCCGGTCCGCTCCTGCGCACGAAGACGGGCGCGCTCGCCGTGAAGGCGCTGCGCTGGCGGCACCTCGGCAAGGCGATGCTCCCGCCGCCGGACAAGTGGCACGGGCTCACCGACATCGAAAAGCGCTACCGCGAGCGCTACGTCGATCTCTTCGCGAACCCGGACGTCGCCGCGGTCTTCCGCGCGCGATCGCTGATCGTGCGCGAGCTGCGCACTTTCCTCGAGACGCGCGACTTCCTCGAGGTCGAGACGCCGATGCTGCATCAGCTCCGCGGCGGCGCGACGGCCAAGCCCTTCCACACGCACCACAACGCGCTCGATCTGCCGCTGTTTCTGCGGATCGCGCCGGAGCTGTACCTCAAGCGGCTCGTCGTCGGGGGCTTCGATCGCGTCTACGAGATCGGTCGCAGCTTCCGCAACGAGGGCGTCAGCTCGCGCCACAACCCCGAGTTCACGATGCTCGAGGCGTACCTCGCGTACGCCACCGTCGACGACTGGATGGATCTCCTCGAGGCGATGCTGAAGCAGGCGGACGCCCGCGTCGGCGAGGCGTACCCGCAGCTCACCGGCGGGCGCACGTTCTCGTTCGCCGCGCCGTGGAAGCGCGTGCGGATGCGCGACGCGATCGTCGAGCGCGCGGCGCGCGCAGGGCAAGGCGAGGTGCCGCCCTCGCCCTTCGCCGGGCACCTGACGCACGACGTCGTCTACGACGAGGCGAAGCTGCTCGCCGCGTGTGAGGCCGTCGCGCCGTCCCTCGACGAGCACGCGCGCAAGCTGCTCGCGAAGGCCAAGACGCACGGCGCGCGGCTGTTCTTGCTCTACGAGCTCGTCGTCGAGCCGGACCTGACCAAGCTCTACCGCACCGACGATGGGTCGCAGTCGCTGCCGGTGTTCGTCATGGACTACCCGTTCGAGGTGTCGCCGCTCGCGCGCCGCAACGACCTCGAGCCCGCGTTCACCGACCGCTTCGAGCTCTTCGTCGACGGACGCGAGATCGCCAACGCCTTCAGCGAGCTCAACGACCCGGACGATCAGGCTGCGCGGTTCCGCGGACAGCTCGACAACCGCGCCGGCGGCGACGAAGAGGCGATGGACTACGACGCCGACTACATCCGGGCGCTCTCGCACGGCATGCCGCCGGCGGCGGGCATGGGGCTCGGCGTCGACCGCCTGACGATGCTGCTCTGCGGCCAGGCGTCGATCCGCGACGTGCTGCTCTTCCCGCTGCTGCGCGGGCCGGCGTGACGTGAGCCGCGAGCTACGCGCAGGAGTGGTCCCGAGCGCCTATGCGCTCTGGGTGCCGGTGTACCTCGCGGGGCTCGTCTCGCTCGCGGTGCTGTACACGCTCTGGCTGCCGGTCGCCCTCGTGCTCCAGCTCGGGCTCGCGATCGCCGCGCTCGTCAGCATGAGGCGCGTCGCGCGCGGCACCGTGGGGCGCGCGCGCCTGGTCGTGCTCGGCTGGGCGGGCGTCGCGCAGCCGCTCTTGCAGGCCGCCCTGGCGTGGCTCTTGACCGCCGCGCGCATCGACGCGCTGCTCGCGCACGGCGCAGGTCCCCGCGTGCTCGGCGAGGTCCAGTACGAGCTGCCGCCCAACTTATCGCTCGTCTACCTGATCGTGGTCGTCGCGACGAGCGCCTCGCTCCTCGTGCTGCTCGGCACCGAGCTTTCGTGCTGGTTTCTCCTCCCGAAGCGCGCCCGCGCGGCCGTGTGGATCGGCGTCGACGTCCTGCTCGTCGTGGCGTTCGTGCTCGCCACGCTGTTCTTCCCGCTGCGCCCGAGCCCCATCGCCCCCGACGTGGCGCAGCCCGCCATCCGCCTCGCGATCACGACGGCGTTCGTCATCCGCGCGATCGCCCGCCTGCTCGCGCCTCTGCTCGACGTGATCGAGCACACGAGCTTCAACGCGCTGATCGCCGCGCGGATGCTGCGCGCGGGCAAGAGCGGCTTTCTCACGGCGATCGGCACGCTCTCGATCCTCGCCGTGTCCGTCTCGTCCTGCGCGCTGACGACGACGCTCAGCGTGATGGGCGGCTTCCGCCAGGACCTCAAGCGCAAGATCCTCGGCAACAGCGCGCACGTCGTCGTGGACCGTGAGCACGGCACCTTCGACGGCTGGATGCCGATGCTCGCGCGCGTCCGCTCCGTGCCCAACGTGATCGGCGCCTCGCCCTACGCGGCAGGCGAGGTGATGGTCTCGAGCGCGTCGAACCTCTCCGGCGCGGTGCTGCGCGGCATCGATCCGGCGACCGCCTCGCAGGTGACGGACCTCGAGCGCAACCTGAAGCGCGGGCGCATGGCGTACCTGCGGCACCCCGAGCAGCTCGTGGATCTGCCGCGCAATCAGATCGACGGCGCCCTGCTCCCGCCCGACCGACCGCTCTTCATCCGGCCCGACGCGGGCGCGCCGGTCGTCGATCCGACCGACGAGGCGCACGCCGGGAGCGGGCTCGCGCTCGATCTCGACAGCATCCTGGCAGAGGCGCGCGACGGCGGAGTGGGCTCGAGCCCCATCGCGGCGGACGCCGGCCTACCCAGCCTCGCCAGCGCCGAGCCTCCCGCTCTCGGCGACCCGCGCGATCGCACGCCGCACGATCCGCGTGACGACGGGCTGCGCGGCGGCGGCCTGCACCTCGACGACTACCTCCTCCCCGACGACGATCTCGGGCCGCGGCGCGAGGTGCTGCCCGGGATCATCGTCGGCCAAGAGCTCGCGCGCACGCTCCGCTTGTTCGTCGGCGACGAGGTGAGCGTCGTCTCGCCGCTCGGCGGGCTCGGTCCAACGGGCCCTGTGCCGAAGTCGCGCGCCTTCCGCGTCGCGGGGATCTTCTACAGCGGCATGTACGAGTACGACATGAAGTACGTGTACGTGATGCTCCCCGTCGCGCAGGACTTCCTCTCGACCGGCGACGCGATCACCGGCATCGAGATCAAGGTGCGCGACGTCGAGCGCGCGCCCGACGCGGCGATCGCGATCCGCCGCGTGATCGACCGCAGCGACGTGCGCGTCCGCGACTGGCAGGAGACGAACCGCAACCTCTTCGGCGCGCTCGCGCTCGAGAAGCTCGCGATGTTCATCGCGCTCGGAATAGCCATCATCGTCGCGGGCTTCTGCGTCTTCGGAACGCTCACCCTGATGGTGCAAGAGAAGGCGCGCGAGGTCGGGGTGCTGAAGGCCATGGGCACCAAGCCCGGCGGCATCGTCGGCGCGTTCCTGTTCGAGGGCGTGCTGATCGGGCTCTTCGGCTCGAGCATCGGCCTCGGCGCGGGCTACGTCGCGTGCTTCGCGGCGGAGCACTTCGGCGTGCAGATGAACCCCGAGGTCTATTACATCGACAAGCTCCCCGTGGCCGTCGACGGGACGGAATTCCTGATGGTCTTCGTCGCCTCGGTCGCCGTCTGCATGCTCGCGACGGTGTTCCCCGCGGTCCTCGCGAGCCGGCTCAAGCCGGTGGACGCCCTCCGCTTCGACTGAAGCCGTTTGGATTGGAGAACAGGCCGTGGCCAAGTCGCTCGTGATGGTCGAGAAGCTGCAGAAGAAGTTCCTCCACGAGGGGCGCGAGGTCGCCGTGCTCAACGGGATCGACCTCGGCATCGACGAGGGGGAGATGCTCTGCGTCGTCGGGCAGTCGGGCGCCGGCAAGAGCACGCTTTTGCACCTGCTCGGCACGCTCGATCTGCCGACCGCCGGGCGCATCGTCTACGACGGCGTCGACGTGACGAAGATGTCGAGCGCGCGCCTCGCCGAGTTCCGCAACGAGAAGCTCGGCTTCGTCTTCCAGTTCCATCACCTGCTGCCTGAGTTCACTGCCCTCGAGAACGTCATGATGCCGGGCCTCATCCGCGGGCAGCGGCGCGCGGAGGTGACGCAGCGCGCGCAGGCGCTGCTCGAGGAGGTCGGGCTCGCCCATCGCCTCAGCCACCGCCCAGGCGAGCTATCGGGCGGCGAGCAGCAGCGCGTCGCCCTCGCGCGCGCCCTCGTCATGAACCCGCGCCTCGTGCTCGCGGACGAGCCGACGGGCAACCTCGACAGCAAAACGAGCGAGGCGATCCACACGCTCTTCTTCGAGCTCAACCGCACCAAGGGCATCACCTTCCTGATCGTGACGCACTCGCGGGAGCTCGCCGACATGATGCCGCGCAAGGTCACGATGCGCGACGGCAAGGTCGAGAAGGACGAGCAGCAGCACGGCTTCACGCTGCCCGCCGCGGCAGTGCCTGTCGGCGACGACACGCTTGACCCCCCTACCCCCCACGGCTAAACACGGCCGCTCTTGTCTACTCGCATCACCACCCTGCTCCTGCTCGCTGCCCTGGCGCTCGCCGGTGCGCCGCGCGCGCTGGTTTTTGCTCAGGATGCGGGCGTTCGCGGGGCGAGCGCAGACGCGGGCACGCCCATCGCGGGCGACGAGGATGAGGCCGAGCCTGAGGGCGAGGAGTACGTCGAGGGCGAGCCGCAGGTCGCGGTGCCTCAGACGATCTGCCAAGGCCGCATGATCGGCCGGATTCGCGTCGAGGGTGCGGAGCGCGTCGCCGCAGAGGACGTGCTCGGCTCGATGCGGCTGCGACGCGGTCTGCCGTGCACGGACGCGGAGGTCACGCGCGACGCTCGCGCAGTCTGGGATCTCGGCTACTTCGATGATCTCGCCGTCGAGGCCGAGCTTTCCGGCACGACGCTCGACCTCGTCATGCGCGTGCACGAGCGCCCGGCGATCGGGCGCATCCGCTACGTCGGCAACGACGCCATCGCCGACTCGGACCTCGACGAGAAGGTGACGCTGCGCGAGGGCGCGATCCTCTCCGTCCCCGACGTGCGCGAGAACGTCACCAAGATCCGCGACCTCTACGCCGAGAAGGGCTACTTCCTCGCCCGCGTCGAGTTCCGGATGCGCGTGCTCCCGTCGAACGAGGTCGAGGTCATCTTCGACATCCACGAGGGCGCGCAGGTCACCGTCCGCAACATCCGCTTCGTCGGCAACAGCACGATCAGCGACGCCGAGATCTCGGCCGTGATGCAGACGAGCGAGACGGGCTTCTTCTCGTTCATGTCGTCGTCGAACACCTTCCGTAAGGAGTTCTTCGAGGAGGACGTGAACCGCCTCCAGGCGCTCTACTACGATCGCGGCTTTCTCTCGGTGCAGGTCGGCACGCCGCGCATCGAGCTGACGCCGGATCGGCAGCACATCGACATCACCGTACCCATCGACGAGGGGCCGCGCTTCCACGTCGGGCGCGTCCGCATCGTCGAGGTCGACGTCGACAACGGCGAGGTCGAGCCGCTCGGTGGGCGCCGGCATCTGCGCGAGCAGATCAGCGTGCAGCCCGGCGATTGGTTCAGCCGCACGACGATCGCCCACGACCTGCTGGCCGTCACCCGCACCTACCGCGACCAAGGCTACGCGAAGGTCGAGATCCAGCCGCAGACCGACCTCGACATGGCCCGCCGCACGGTCGGCGTCGTCATCCAGATCCAGCGCGGACCGCGCGTGCGAGTCGAGCGCATCGAGATCCACGGCAACGCCAAGACGCGTGACCTCGTCATCCGCCGCGAGATCGTGATCATCGAGGGCGACCTCTACAATCAGACGCTGGTCGAGGAGTCCAAGGCGCGCATCCAGGCGCTCGGCTTCTTCGAGTCGGTCGAGGTCAGCGAGGAGGAGGGCTCCGCGCCCAACTCCCTCGTCCTCAACTTCGAGGTCGCAGAGAAGGCCACCGGCACATTCCAGGTCGGCGCCGGCTTCTCGTCGATCGAGTCGTTCATCTTCACGGCGCAGGTCCAGCAGAACAACCTGTTCGGGCTCGGCCAGTCGCTGACCCTGCAGCTTCAGCTCTCGGGCATTCGGCAGCTGATCCAGGTGCGCGTCGTCGAGCCGTATCTCTGGGGCACGGAGTGGAGCGCGGCCGTCGAGGCCTTCCGCACGACGCGCCAGTACGACAGCTTCAACCGCGACTCGACCGGCGGCTCGCTCACGCTCGGGCACACCGTCTTCACGGACTATCTGCGGCTGTTCGCGCAGTACACCGCTGAGTACGTCGCCATCAGCGAGCGCACCGGCGGCGGGCTCGGCACCGCGAGCACACAGAGCGTCAGCGCGGGGCTGCGACTGCCGATCGCCAACCTGTTCCGCTCGGGGCTGACGAGCTCGCTGCGCCTCTCGCTCTCGTGGGACTCGCGGGACAATCGCCTCTTCCCGACGCGCGGCATCTACGCCTCGCTCTCGAGCGAGCTCGCCGACTCGGTGCTCGGCTCGCAGAACACCTTCCTGCGGCACCGGCTCTTCTTCCGCTGGTACTACCCGCTGTTTGGCGGCGTCGTGCTGAAGATGAACACCGAGGCGGGCCTGATCACGTCGCGCGAGCCCGCGGGAGTGCCCGTCTTCGAGCGCTTCTTCCTCGGCGGGATCACCGACGTCCGCGGCTTCCCGCTGCGCTCGCTCGGCCCGCGCACCGGGCTGCCGCTCTCGATCGATCCGAACGCCGCGGGCACGACCTACGGCGAGCCCTTCGGCGGCAACCTCCAGTTCTTCTACAACCTCGAGGTCGAGTTCCCGATCCTCGAGTCGGTCGGCGTCCGCGGCGTGCTCTTCACCGACGCCGGAAACGCATGGAACCTCGAGAAGAACCTCTGCCAGGCGCCGGCGGCTACCTACGTCGACTCGGCCGCCGACCCTTGCGGCTTCGACCCGCTCGGGCTCCGCTTCAGCGCCGGCTTCGGCGTGCGCTGGTTCTCTCCGCTCGGTCCGCTCCGCTTCGAGTGGGGTATGCCCTTCTCACCGCGCGTGCCGTACGAGGCAGGCTCCTTCCCGGGTCGCTTCGAGTTCACGATCGGCAACTTCTTCTGACGCGCGCCCATGAATCGTCGCGCAAGCTCGCCCGTCTCCTTCGTGCCTTCCGCTCCTCGGTCCCTAGCCACGCTTGACGCCCCAGCGTCCCGCGTGTAGCAACGCTCGGCCCGGTGCTTCGCAGCCGGGTCGTCTCCGAAAGGTCTGCGCCTCGATGAAGATCACCCGTCACGCGTTCACGCTCGTCGCTGCCCTCCTGCTCGCGACCATGGCGCCCAAGCTGCACGCCCAGGTGCGCGTCGCCGTGGTCGACCTCCAGCGCGCGCTCAACGAGACCGAGGACGGCCGGCGCGCGAAGACGCAGCTGAAGCGCCTGTTCAAGTCGCGCCAGCAGGCGCTCGACGACAAGCAGAACCAGCTGAAGAAGATGAAGGAGGACATCGAGAAGCAGAAGAACGTGCTCTCGCAGCCCGCCCTTCAGAAGAAGCTCGAGGAGTACCAGCAGGCGTTCGTCGAGCTGCAGACCGTGTACGTCGACTACCAGCGCGAGCTCGCCTCGAAGGAAGCGGAGCTGACGAAGGTGATCATCGAGCGCATGGAGAACATCCTGCGTCGCCTCGGTCAGGCCGAGGGCTACACGCTGATCCTCGAGCGCGGCGAGGCCGGCGTGATGTGGGTCCCGAGCAACCTCGACGTCACCGACGCGGTCATCCAGCACTACAACGCTGGCGAGGGTCGCGACGGCGAAGCAGCGGCAGCCCCGGCCGCCGGTGGTGGCGGTGGTGCGGCTCGGCCTCCCGCGGGCGGCACCAAGCGCCCGCCGACCAAGCGTCGCTGAGGCCGCTTGGACCTCGACATCGCGCGGATCCTCCGGATCCTCCCGCACCGGGCTCCCTTCGTGCTGATCGACCGCGTGACGGAGCTCGTCCCGCGGCAGCGCGCGAAGGCGCTCAAGTGCGTCACCTACAACGAGCCGTTCTTCCCCGGTCATTTCCCGGGGCAGCCGGTGTTCCCGGGGATGTTGATCATCGAGGCGATGTCCCAGCTGATGGGCGTACTCGTCTACGCGTCGGAGCCCTTCGACAGCACGCAGAAGCTGATGCACGTCGTCGGCGTCGAGCGCGCGAAGTTCCGCAAGGCCGTCATCCCCGGCGATCGCATGGAGATCGAGATCGAGGTATCGAGGCGCCGCTCCAACATCTGGAAGTGCGCCGGCCGCGCGACGGTGGACGGCGTGCTGGTCGCGGAGGCGGACCTCCTCGCGGCGATCACGGACCGAGACGCGACGTGACGGACCCGCGCACCCACGCGCGGTATCTGACCTACCGCGAGACGCACCAGTACTTCCGACGCCCCGATCGGCCCATGCTCGATTGGGAGGCGTGGCAGGCGCTCGACGCCGAGCTCGTCACGCTCGCGCCGCTGCAAAAGACGGGCACCCCCGAGGAGCGCGCGCGGCTGAAGCTCGTTCGCGCGCTGCTGCTGAAGGACTGACCTTGCGCTACAACCGCGCGGTGCGCCGCCACCTCGCCGCCCTGGTCACCGCCTCGGTCCTCGCGTCGACGGCTACGGTCGCGCTCGCGGACGATCCACCTATCCCGGCCGCGGCGCCGGCGGCGGCGCATCGCCCCGTGCGCGACCTCGCCGCGCTGGTCGCGCGCGCTGAGGAGCGCTGGCCAGGCGTGTCCGCCGCGCAGCACAAGATCGCCGGCGCCGAGGCGCGGCTGCAGGAGGCGTGGGTCTCGCCGTTCTTTCAGCTGAACGCGACGGGCACCTTCGCGATGGCGCCCGGCGCGAACGGCACGCCGACGTTCTCGCCCGACTCGCAGCTGCCACTCGACAACCCGTGGGGCCCGTCCCTCGGGATTCGCGTCGAGGGCACGGTCCCGCTCTACACCTTCGGCAAGCTCGGCGCTGCGCGGGACGCGGCGCGCGCCGGGATTCGCGCCGCAGAAGCCGAGAGCGACAAGGCGCACGCGCAGGTGCGCCTCGACGTTCGCCGCGCCTACTTCGCGCTGGGGCTGGCGCTCGACGCGCAGCAGATGATGGGCGAGGGGCGCAGCAAGATTGACCGCGCCGTGCGGCGCCTCGACGAGCGGATCGCCGCCGACGACCCGGACGTCAACGAGATGGACCGCTGGCG
>CAIUAC010000572.1 GCA_903896985.1 uncultured Sandaracinus sp. | reverse complement strand
GTGATGGCGACCGCGGTGCCGGTGACGGCAGCGCCGGTGTCGCCCGTGACGTTCGCGCGGACGTTGCCGAGACGCGGGAGCGGCTCGAGCTCGCAGCGGACCTCGACGACGGGGACGGTGACTGCGGCGGCCGGGGCGGGAGCCGCGCCAGCGGCGGCGGGCTCAGCGGCCGCGGGGGCGGCGATCGTCGCGACGCAGGTCCCGGCGTTGTACTCGGGGTGGCTGACGTCGAAGCGCACTTCGCCGGGGTCGAGCTCGTAGGTGGTGAAGGTGCCGTCCGGCGCGGCGTGGAGCGCCGTGAGCGTGCGGCCGGGGAAGTCGATGTTCGCGCCAGCGATCGCCGTGCCCGAGCCGCGCTCGACGACGACACCGTGGATGCGGCCCTTGGGCGGCGCGGGCGTCTCGCGGACGACCTCGACCGGGACCTCGCGGACGACCTCGACGCGCTCGACGCGCTCGTGCGTGTCGTAGGCGTAGGCGAGGCCGAGCAGCACGTCGTAGGGCGCGGTCGCGGCCATCTCGCGCACGGGGTTCGAGACACCCGTGACGCCGATGTCGACGGCCGCGAACGCCGCGAGACCACGGACCGGCGGCAGCACGCGCACGCCGAGGGTCAAGGTCTGCGGGAACGCGCCCGCGCCCTGGATGTCGAGGCAGCCGTCATCGCCCGCGAGCGGGGTCGAGCCGCCGGGGGTGCTCGGCACGAAGAGGCAGCTGTAGCCCTGCCGGTTGATCGGCACGCCGAGGCGCCACTCGAGCATCGGGCTGATGTAGAAGTTCTCCATCGCCTTGAGCGGCGCCTCGAGGCCGAGGGCGAACGTCAGGCGGTCGAGGCGGTTGATGCCGAGCGCGAAGCGCTCGACGCGCGTCAGCAGGTTGCGCGTCTCGTCGCCGTAGGTCGGGTCCGCGTCGGGGAGCGCGGCGTAGCGCTCGTGCTCGATCGTGTTCGTCAGCTGCGACGAGTTGTCGATGTAGTACTGGAGGTTGAAGCGCGCGACGAGCGGGATGGCGCTCGCGAGGCGGCGGAAGTCGGCGGACACGTTGCCGCGCATACCGAGGCTCGTGCTCTTGCCGACGAGGCCGATGTCGCCGACCGTGTTCAGCAGGCCGAGCGTCAGGTCACCGCCGAGCGTGAGCCAGGGGTTCGACGGGAGCGTGTAGAAGAGCTTCGCGCCGAGCGTGGTGTCGCCGAGCACCTGGAAGAGCGGCGGGACCTCGGTGTCGTTCGAGTTCGCGTAGCTCGAGAGGTTGCCGAAGATCTCGAGGAAGTCGAAGGGCGTCCAGCTGATGCTGAGCGAGCCGCCGACGTGCGAATTCGTGTCGCCGACGTTGAGGAAGTCGCTCGCGACGAAGAAGTCGGTGCCGAGCTGCACGCGGAAGGTGCCGCGCGGGCCCGAGCCTGCGTCGAGCACGCGGATGCCGCCCGTCGAGCCACCCCAGGTGTTGTGCGAGAGAAAACGCTGCTCGCGCAGGCGCTCAGTGTCTTCCTCGGGGGTGCCGGGCGCGGCCGCGTCGCCGTCCTCGGACGAGGCGTCGTCGACGACGTCCTCGTCGCCGGTCGCGGCGGCATCATCTGCCGTCGCCGCGGGGCCAGCAGCCGTCACGGCGGCTGGTTCGGTAGCGTTGTCGAACTCGTCCTCGAAGTCGTCCTGCGCGAAAGCAGAAGACGTCGTCAGACCCACGCCGGCGATGAGCGCTGCGGCGAGAAGGACGGGGAGATTGGAGGGAAGATTCGCGAAGCGCATCGGAGCTCCTTGCCCGGAACGGCAGGCGCCGGGGTCCGTACCCGCCCCGACAGCCGCGCTTTCATACACCGTTCGCGCGCAAAGATCCAAGAAGGAAGGTGCGGGAGCCCCGCGGCTCCACGCGGCCGCTCAGCGACCGCTCGGCACCGTGAGGCGGACGTTGCCGCTCGGCGCGATCATCACGGTGTGCGGAGCAGGCGCGACGCCGCCGCCATCCGGGACGAAGCGGACGGTCGCGAGGCCCCCAGGAACGCCGGCGATGGTGCACGCGGCGGCCGTCGTGTGGCACGAGTAGGAGCGCGCGCCTGGGGCGTTGGGCGTCACCGTGACGGTGCCGTTGGCCGCGGGCCGCACCTCGACCTGCACGGTCGCCTCGGCGCGGGCGGTGCCGAGGACCGCCGTGCCGAGCGCGGCGAGCGTGAAGGCGAGCGTGAGCGCGAAGGGAGCGAGGCGGGCGCGCGTCGGGGACATCGGTTCAGACCTCGCGGAGGTGGACGACAGGGCGGCGGTGTGACGCAGCGGGCGGGGCGCTGATTCTATGGAGCCCGACCGAAGGACGCCAGGGCGCCGACCACGGAGCGCTGGCGTTTTCTGGCCATCGATCACGGCCGGGCTAGAGTCCCGGCCATGAAGCGCCGTACTTCCCATGCTGCCAGGCCGCTCTTGGC
>CAIUAC010000571.1 GCA_903896985.1 uncultured Sandaracinus sp. | reverse complement strand
TCGTCGCCTTCCTCGAGTCGCTGACCGGCGAGCTTCCCGCGAGCGCGCGCCCGACCCCCGAGGAGCTTCACCCGGTCGCGGCCCCGCCAGCGGACGGGCCCACGCAGGGGCACTCCGGGACGTCCGCGGTCGACAGCGCCGGGCCGAACGGCGGCGCGCGCAGCGGGATCTCGGGCTTCAGCGGGCTCGGTGCAGCCCACGCCCCGGTCGCGGTCGGCGGCATGAACTTCGGCGCCAACGGCGCCGTCGCCGGCTCCTGACCCATCGCGGGACGGCGCGACGCAGCGCGTCGTGAGCGGGATGACGCACGGAACGGGATGGCACGCGCGGGGGGCCGCGCGTATCCTCGCGCCCGTGACGAAGGACGCCTATCTCGCCCACCTCCGCACGGAGCTCCAGACGCTCCGCGACACCGGTCTTTTCAAGGAAGAGCGCGTCATCACCTCGCCGCAATCCGCCGCCATCACGGTCGGCGGGCGCGAGGTGCTGAACTTCTGCGCCAACAACTACCTCGGCCTCGCCGATAGCCCCGCGCTGATCGCGAGCGCGAAGACCGCGCTCGATCAGCACGGCTTCGGCATGGCGAGCGTGCGCTTCATCTGCGGCACGCAGGACGTGCACAAGGAGCTCGAGCGGCGCATCAGCGGCTTCCTCGGCACCGCGGACACGATCCTCTACTCGTCCTGCTTCGACGCGAACGGCGGGCTCTTCGAGACGCTCCTCGGCGAAGAGGACGCGATCATCTCGGACGCGCTCAACCACGCGTCGATCATCGACGGTGTGCGCCTCTCGAAGTGCAAGCGCTACCGCTACGCCAACAGCGATATGAGCGACCTGCGCGCGCAGCTCGTGCAGGCGAAGGCCGACAACGCGCGGCAGATCTTGATCGCGACGGACGGCGTCTTCTCGATGGACGGCATCCTCGCGGACCTGAAGTCGGTCTGTGATCTCGCGGACGAGTTCGACGCGCTCGTGATGGTGGACGACTCGCACGCCGTCGGCTTCGTCGGCGAAGGCGGGCGCGGCACCGCCGAACACTGCGGCGTACAGGACCGCATCGACATCTTCACGGGCACGCTCGGCAAGGCGCTCGGCGGCGCGTCGGGCGGCTACACGTCGGGGCGCAAAGAGATCATCGACTGGCTGCGGCAGCGCTCGCGCCCGTATCTGTTCTCGAACACGCTGGCGCCCGTCGTCGCCGCGACGTCGATCGCGGTGCTCGATCTGCTCGAGCAAGACGCGACGCTGCGCACGCGCGTGAAGGAGAACGCCGCGCGCTTCCGCAGGGAGATGACCGCGCTCGGCTTCAAGCTCGCGGGCGCCGGGCACGCCATCGTGCCGGTGATGCTCGGCGACGCGAAGCTCGCCGGAGACTTCGCGCAGCGGATGCTCGCGGAGGGCATCTACGTGATCGGGTTCTCGTTCCCCGTGGTGCCGCGCGGACAGGCGCGCATCCGCACGCAGATGTCTGCGGCGCACACGAACGAGCACATGGACCGCGCCATCGCGGCATTCGCCAAAGTAGGGCGGGAGCTCGGAGTCATCCAATGAAGGCACTCGTCAAAGCAAAGAAGGAAGTCGGTCTCTGGATGCAGGACGTCCCCGTGCCCGAGGTCGGGCACAACGACGTGCTGGTCAAGGTGCATCGGACCGCGATCTGCGGCACCGACGTGCACATCTGGAACTGGGATGAGTGGTCGCAGCGCACCATCCCCGTGCCGATGACCGTCGGGCACGAGTTCATGGGCGTGATCGCGGAGCTCGGCAGCGAGGTGCGCGGGCTCGAGATCGGGCAGCGCGTCAGCGGCGAGGGGCACGTCACCTGCGGGCACTGCCGCAACTGCCGCGCCGGCAAGCGGCACCTCTGCCGCAACACGATCGGCCTCGGCGTCAACCGCACGGGCTCGTTCGCGGAGTACGTCAGCCTGCCCGCGGTCAACATCTTCCCGCTGCCGGACGCGGTCACCGACGACATCGCGAGCTACCTCGATCCGCTCGGCAACGCCGTGCACACGGCGCTCTCGTTCGACCTCGTCGGCGAGGATGTGCTGATCACGGGCGCGGGACCGATCGGCGTGATGGCCGCGTCGGTCGCGCGCTTCGCCGGCGCGCGGCACGTCGTCGTGACGGACGTGAACGAGTACCGGCTCGCGCTCGCGACGAAGATGGGCGCGACGCGCGCGGTCAACGTGCAGAAGCAGTCCGTCCGCGACGTGATGGAAGAGCTCCACATGGCCGAGGGCTTCGACGTCGGGCTCGAGATGAGCGGCAACGGCGAGGCGTTCCGCGGGATGCTCGACGTGATGAACCACGGCGGGCGCGTCGCGATCCTCGGCATCCCGTCGAAGGACAGCGCGATCGACTGGAATCAGGTGATCTTCAAGGGCCTGCACCTCAAGGGCGTGTACGGCCGCGAGATGTTCGAGACCTGGTACAAGATGGCCGCGATGATCCAGAGCGGCCTCGACGTGACGCCCGCGCTCACGCACCGCTTCGCCGCCGCGGACTTCGCGCAGGGCTTCGAGGTCATGCGCACGGGGCAGTCTGGTAAGGTCGTGCTCGACTGGACGAACGTTCGCTAGCGGCGACGTTCGCTCGACGATCCGTCTCTTCAAGGGGATTCTTCCAATGACGTACACGCGGCTCCTCACGATGGTTGGGCTCGCGGTGTGCGCGCTCGCGGCTGGTTGCAGTGACTCGCACGCGACCGAGACGGACGGCGGCGGGGTCCTCGGCGATGCGTTCCCCGGCGATGGGCCCGGGTTCGACGGCGCGCCGTGGGACCCGGACGCGACGGTCCTGGGCGACGGCGGCGACTGGACCGACGCGGCGCCTCCGGTCGACTCCGGGCCCGCGGAGGCGTGCGGGACGCCAGGCGCGTTCGAGACGGTGCCCTGCGAGGGCTGCGGCACGACCGATCGGTTCTGCACGTCCGCGCGTGTGTGGGAGTACGCGGCCTGCACGCTCCCGCCGGACGCGGTCTGCACGCCGGGCGACATCGGCTCGACGGCGTGCGGCGCGATGTGCGGCACGCAGACGGCCCGCTGCGACACGGCCTGTCATTGGATCGGCTCGGGCGCGTGCGGCGGCGGCGGCGTGTGCGCGCCGGGCACGGCCGAGCGCACCGCGAGCGGCTGCGGCGCGGGGCAGACGCGCGGCCGAGGCTGCACGGCGGCGTGCGCGTGGGGCCCCTACTCCGCGTGCAGCGCGGCGCCGAGCGACTTCGACGGAGACGGCTTCACGTACGACCTCGACTGCGACGACACGCGCGCGGCGATCCATCCCGGCTCGACGCGCGGCTGCGGCGAGTTCCTCTGCGCGGGCGCGATGGGCCCGAGCGCGGGCACGCAGACCTGCAACGGCCCGGGCTGGGGCGACTGCGTGCGCCCGTGCGCCGAGGTCGCGCCGTGCAGCACCGGGAGCACCGAGACGCGCGCGTGCCCGACGGGCGGCTGCGACGTCTCCGGCGCCGAGACGCGCACCTGTGGCGCGACGGCGTGGGGCGCGTGGAGCGGCTGCCCGACGCCGACGCCTCGCCCCGCGAGCTGCGACCCGACGACGTGGACCGCGTGCGGCACCTGCGGCGAGGGCGTGAGCTACGGGATCTGCGACGCGGTCTGCGCGCCGCACGCGAGCGCGTGCTTCAAC
>CAIUAC010000570.1 GCA_903896985.1 uncultured Sandaracinus sp. | reverse complement strand
GTGTTCGCGACGGTCAGGTAGCGCGGCAGGAGCTTCTTCGTCTGCGGATCGCGCACCGCGAAGTAGCGCTGATGCCCGCGCATCACCGCGACGATGACCTCCTCGGGCAGCGTGAGGAACGCGGCCTCGAAGCTGCCCGCGACGATGTGCGGCTCCTCGACGAGCGAGAGGCACTCGCCCATCAGGAACTCGTCCTCGATCAGCTCGCCGCCGATCTCTGCGGCCTTCGAGAGCAGCGCCGCGTGCATACGCGCGCGCCGCTCTGCGGGGTCCGCGAGGACGTGCGCGTCGCGCAGCGCGCCGAGCCAGGCGTCGGCCGACTTCACCTCGAACGCGGCGGGCGCGAGGAAGCGATGACCGAGCGTCGTGTTCGATGAGCTGACGCCCGCGAAGTCGAACGGCACGCGCGCCTCACCGTGCAGCGCGACGAGCCACTGCACCGGGCGACCGAACGCCACGTCGCCGGCGCCCCAGCGCATGCTCTTCTGAAACGGCACCTGCGTGCACAGCCGCGCGAGCGCCTCCGGCAGCACCTCGCTCGCGGGGCGCCCCTTCTCGTCGCGGCGCACCGCGAGGTACGGCCCCTTCGGCGTCTCCGAGACCTCCGCGTCGCTCGCGCTCTTGCCGAGCTTCTTCACGAACGCCTCGCCCGCCTTCGTCAGCGCGCCCGCCGCGTCGAAGGCGACGCTCTTCGGCGGCCCGAGCACGAGCTCGTTCACGTCCGCCTGCGCCTCGGCGACGTCCTCGACGAGCAGCGCGAGCCGCCGCGGCGTACCGAGCGCGCGCATCGCGCCGTGCGAGAGGCGCGCACCGTCGAGGAGCTTCGCGCAGAGCTCAGGGAGCGCCTCGAGGGCGCGCGCGACGAACGATGCCGGCAGCTCTTCCGTGCCGATCTCGAGGAGTAAGTTCTTGGTCATGGGCGGGCGACTCTATCGACGCGGCCCGCACCGCGCAACGCGTTGGGGCAGCGAATTCCTAGCCGAGCACCATCGCGTCGGCCGCGAGCGCGTAGGCGCCCGCGAGCCCGGCGTCCTCCCCGAGCCCCGGCGCGACGACGTAGTGCTCGAGGTCCCGCACGACGGCGTTCCGCGGCACATAGCCCGCGAGCAGCGGGCCGAGCGCTTGGCGCACGCGCGGCAGCAGCTGCGGCACCTGCGCGACGCCCCCGCCGACGGCGATGCGCTCGGGCGAGACGACGAGCACGCAGGCGTGCAGCAGATGCGCAAGATAGCCCGCCACCAGCGGCCACACCGGGTGATCGCTGCGCAGCTCCTCAGCGCCGTGCCCGGTGCGCGCGCGGATCGCGGTGCCCGAGGCGAGCCCTTCGACGCAGTGTCCGTGGAACGGGCAGACGCCCTCGAAGTCGTCGCGACGCCCGTCAGGTCCGCGCAAAGTCGGCGGGATCAGGTGCCCCATCTCCGGGTGCAGGAGGCCATGGAGCGGCTTGCCACCGACTACGACCCCACCGCCGATGCCTGTGCCGACGGTGAGGTAGATGCCCGGGTCCGCGCCGAGCAGCGCGCCGCGCCGGCTCTCCGCGAGGGCGGCTGCGTTGACGTCCGTGTCGACGCTCACCGGCACGCCGAGCGCGGCGGCGAGGCGCGCGCGCAGCGGCATGTGCGACCAGCCGGGCTTCGGCGTCGCGAG
>CAIUAC010000569.1 GCA_903896985.1 uncultured Sandaracinus sp. | reverse complement strand
GTCGCCCGCTCGTTGAAGGTCACCGCGCCCGCCGTGACGCGCGTGAGCGTGTTCTCGACGCTGTGCGCGAGCACGACGCTGACGGAGAGCGGCGCGCTCTCGGCGTCGGGCGCGACCAGCACCGCGTCGAGCGTCAGCGCGCCGTCGCCGAGCGCGTCGAGGTCGTCGCTCGTCAGCGTGAAGACGTGCGGCTCAGCGGGCACCGCCTCGAGCGCCGCGCGGGCGCCGCTCGCGTGCGTGAGGCGCAGCGTGAACGCCGCGTCCGGCGCCGCGCCAGCGACCGTCGCGACGAGCCGGCTCCCGGGCAGGAGCGGCGTCGGGAACGCGAGCGCGACGAGCGTCGGCGGCACCCGCGCGGCCGGCGGAGCGACGACGTCATCGTCCCCGCACGCCGCGAGCCACGCGACGGCGGCGAGCGCGACGAGCCTCCAGCCGCGCCCGAGCAGCCGCGCGCGCCTCACGGCACGCACAGGCGCTGCGACGTGCCCGCGACGTCGGCGACGCTGCGACACGCGTAGCCCTCGGCGAGCCGACAGACGCTGTCGCTCGAGAGGCACGACACCGCGCAGACGTTCGCGGTGCCCACGCGCGCGCAGTACGTGCCCGTCTCGCAGTCGGCGTTGCGCGTGCAGCCCGCGCGGGCGCAGTAGCCCGCCATGGTCGCGAGGCACGCGCGCTGCCCGCCGCAGTCGCCGTACGACGTGCACGCCGCGCCGTTCGCGGCCGCGCCGCGCGCGCCGCAGAAGCGCCCCTCGGCGAACCACTTGCACGCCTCGCTCGCGCGGCAGTCGGCGTTGACGGTGCAAGGCGCCGCGCAGTCGCGCCCCGCGCTCGTCGGCCCAGAGACCGGGCACGCGTAGGTCGACGGGCAGGTGCTCGCGCTCGCGCAGGTCGCGTCCAGGCACACACTGCCGTTACACACCTGCCCCGCGGGGCAGCCGAGCGTCGTCGTGCACGAGGTGCGCGCGACGAGCGACACCTCGCCGACGTACGCCGAGGTCGCGCCCGCGTAGCCGAAGACGCGCAGCGCGTGCACGCCCGGCGAGACGTCCACCGTGAACGTCTCGGTGTCGCTCACGCCGCGCGACGCGCCGAGCACGGCGCCGTCGGGCCCGTACAGCTCGAGGTCGAGGTCCGCGCCCGCGTCGAACACGATCGTCGCCGTCAGCGTCGAGGCCGTCGCGACGTCGAACGAGAGCCAGTCGTCGTTGCGCGGGCACACGGTGCCGTCGAAGCTCGCGCTGCCAGTGCGCGCCGTCAGGCGAGTGTCGTCGGGCTCGTTCGTGTCGTCCACGCAGCACGCGCCAGCGCTCGTCGCGACGTTGAGCGCGTAGCTCGGCGACGCCGCGCCGCCGTAGCCGAAGACGCGCGCGTAGAGCGCGCCCGAGGACGCCATGCAGAGCCCGGCGGTCTCGACGTTGGTCGTCCCGGCGCTCGACGCGACGATGGCGCCCGCGCTCGAGACCAGCTGCAGATCGAGGTCGCCGACGGCGTGCGAGAAGCCGTCGAGCGTCACGTCGACGCGCGTGCCCGTCGTCGCGTCGATGCGGTACCAGTCGCTGTCCCCCGAGCAGATCACGCCGTTCGTGATCGGGCTCGAGTAGACCGTCGCCATCGTGCGGTCGTCGTTCTCTTCGCGCGCGTCGTCGACGCACACGCCGATCGCCGAGCACGCCGCGGTCACGTCACCGCACGCATTCGTGACGGTGCCCTCGATGCGCGTCACCGAGCCGCAGGTGCCCGCCGCGCAGGTCGCGCCAGCGCCCGCGCACGCCGCGAGGCAGTGCCCGCCGCTCGCGCCCGCCGCGCAGACGCCCGACGCGCACTCGAGCGACGCGCTGCACGACGCGCAGAGCGCGAGCGCTCCACCGCCCGCTGCGCCGACGGCCGTCACCGCGATGAGCGGCGTGTCCGAGCGGTGATCGCAGAGCGTGCCCGTCGCGTCGTCGTTATCCGTCGCGCTCGCGAGGAGCCACACCGCTTGTTCGGCGCCCTCCGGGAGCACGAGCGGCAGGCGCGCGCGGAAGTGATCGCCCTCGGCGACGAAGCTCAGCTGCGAGAACAGCGTGATGTCCGGCTTCGTGAGGTCGTCCGGCAGCGTCGTCGTCCAGTAGAGGAGCGGCGCGTCGCGCAGCCCCTCGGCGTCGCTCGCGGTCGCCGTGACGTCGAAGCCACCCGCGCTCGTGACGCGCGCGTCGGGCGCAGGCGAGGTCAGCGCCACGACAGGGTCGGCGCCGGGGCAGTCCATGCGCGCGCCCGCGCGAAGCACCGCCACGAAGTCGTGCGCCGTCGCGGGATGGTCGCCGTCGTTCGCGGAGAGCGCGATGGTCCAGCGCTCCGACGCCTCGATCTGATCAGGCGCGGGACACCACGTGAACGCCGCCGTCTTCGGCCCGGTCGTCTCGAGCACAGCGCCCGTCGGCAACAGCGAGCGCGCCGCGAGCGTCACCATCGCCGAGTCGTCGTCGCGCACCTCGACGTCGAAGCGCACGCACGGGTCGCGCGTGAGATCGAACGTCGCGCCAGAGCCCGGGCGGAGGAACACGGGCGCAGAGTCCGCCGCCGGCGTGACCGTGATCGTCGTCGTCGTCCGCGAGACGCCCGCCGACGACCTCACCGCGAACGTCACCTCGTGCGCGCCGACGTGGCTGACGAGCGGCGTCCAGCGAAACTCGCCCCGCGTCGAGTCGCCGCTGACCGTCGCGACGCGGTCGAAGCCCGGCAGGTCCGGCCCGACCATGCCCCAGGTCAGCGGCAGCGCGCCCGGATTGCGCACGAGCAGCTCGAGCGAGAGCGTCTCGTTGACCGCGACCGTGCGCGGCGCGACGGGCTGAAGCCCCGGCGGGACGGTGTCGTCGGCCCCGCAGGCGACGAGCGCGAGCGCGGCGAGCAGGGATGAGGCGAGGGCGAGCGAGCGAGAGAAGAGAGTGATTCGCATGGGGAGTGGGCCAGTCGGTGGCCCGCGTAGTAGAGCACGCGCAGCGCGGCCCGGGCGAGCGCAGCGAAGCGCGACGGCAGCTGACGCGGAGCCCCACCC
>CAIUAC010000568.1 GCA_903896985.1 uncultured Sandaracinus sp. | reverse complement strand
TGCCCGTGGGCTCGAGAGCGGCGCGCCTGCGTGGCCTGCCGGTCGCGGCGACGTTCGCCGTGTTCGTGTTGGTCGCGGCGTTTGCGACGCTCTGGGCGACCCACGGGATCGAGCGCCTGTTTGAGAACGGTCTGTTTGGCGGGCTGGTCGCGCCGCCGGAGCCGTTCTCCGGCGCGCGCAGCGCCGCGGCGAGCATCGGGTGGCACGGCTGCCTCGCCGCGGAGAGCGGCCCGACGGTCGGCGCGCCGCGGCTGATCGACGAGCCCCGCGTAGACGCGGCGCTCGCCTTGCGCGGCTACGTCCCGGAGGGCGAGTGGAGCGACCCGCGCGCGCTCCCCTTCGACGACACGGTGCCCGGCCTCGAGGGGGGGTGCGGGCTCGTGGCGCTCGTCGCGCCGAGCGGGAGCAACCTGTCGCGCGGTTCGTCCGGCGCGGGAGCGGGCGCCGTGCAGACCGTCTGCGCACCCGAGGTGCTCTTGCTCGGCATCTGCGGCGGCGCGCCCGTGCACGTCGAGGGCACCGGGACGGCGACGATGCGCGTGTTCGCTGCGCCTGGGCTGACGCCCGACATCCTACGCGCGACGGGGCTCCCGACCGACGTCGCGCTCGCGCACGCGGAGGCGGCGAGCGCGCTCGCCGTGGCGGGCTGGACCGCGAGCGACGAGGTCGTCGGGGTGCGTGTCCCCGCCGCCGCGGGCACCTACGGACTGACGGTGCGGCCGCCGAGCCCACCGGCGGTCGGCTGCCTCGCGTACGTCGCGGTCGGCGTGGGGCTCGGGCACGCGCGCATCTACTGGCCCGGCGGGCCCCTGCCTGAGGAGGCGACCGTCGACCGCTTCGAGTCGGTGACCGTCGCGTGCGGCGGCGCGCCGTACTTCGACGGCACGCTCAACCTCGAGGACGCGGACCACGACGGCGGGCGCGTTTGGTTCCGCGCGTACTCGCCGCCGGTGGGCGGCCCTGCGATGCCGGCGCTCGGCGCGCGACGGCCCCTCGCCTTCACGATGCACGTCGTGCGCGCCTCCGACGCGGTGATGCCTGCGCCCTTCCCCGCGCCGGCAGCCCCTTGACCGCGCCCGCGCCGCCCGTAACGCTCGCGGCGGTGCGCTACAAAAAGAGCGAGATCAGCGCAGCGCAGATCGTGAGCGCGGCGACCCGCGTGCTCGCGCGCCAGGGGTATGCACGGACGAGCCTGATGGACATCGCGGTCGAAGCCGGGATGTCGAAGGGCGCCGTCCACTACCACTACCCGACCAAAGAAGCGCTGATGGGAAAGGTGCTCGAGCACGCCTGCGATCAGGTCGCGGACCGCGCGCGCGCAGCCTGGTCGGCGGCGGACAACCCTTTCGAGTCGGTCCGCTCGTCGATCCTCGTGCTGTGGCGCCTGCGCGCGCAGCGTACGGACGAGGCGTCCGTGGTCGCCGATCTCCTGGCGCAATCGCTTCACGACGAGGCGCTGCGCCCCGCGCTCGCGAACTACTACCGCTTCGCCGCGACGCAGCTCCTCGAGCACCTGACCGTGCAGATGGTCGCGATGGGCCTGCGCCCCAAGGTCCGCGCCGAGCTGATGCCGCGCATCCTGACTGGCCTCTTGGATGGCTTGGTGATGCAGCACTTCGTCGACCCGGACGCGCTGACGGAGGACGACGTCGTGCAAGCGGTGGAGATGCTGGCGATGGGGCTGTTCGAGCCCCAGAAATAGGACGCCCGCGAGGTCGGTGGCGACGGACGACCGCGCCGGGCGCGCTGCTGCACCCGAGCCCGTCGACTTCGCGCTACCCTCCCCGACGTATGCCGACCGCACTCATCGTTCACGGTCATTTCTATCAGCCACCGCGCGAGAACCCTTGGTCCGGCGTCGTCGACCGCGAGCCGAGCGCGGCGCCGTTTCGCGACTGGAACGAGCGCATTCAGGCCGAGTGCTACCGCCCGAATTCGGTCGCGCGGATCGTCGACGAGCGCGGTCGGCTCCTGCGCATCGTGGACAACTACGCGCACCTGAGCTTCGACTTCGGGCCGACGCTGCTCTCGTGGATGGAGCGCGCGCACCCCTCGACGTACGCGCGCATCCTCGAGGCGGACCGGCACAGCGTCACGGCCCGCGGCGGACATGGCAACGCGATGGCGCACGGGCATGGCCACGCGATCCTGCCGCTCTGCTCGGACCGCGACCTCATCACGCAGGTCCGCTGGGGGCTCGCGGACTTCCGCCATCGCTTCGGCCGCGAGGCCGAGTCGATGTGGTGCCCAGAGACCGCGGTCGACGAGCGCACGATGCGCGTGCTCGCCGACCACGGGATGAAATACGTGCTGCTGTCTCCGTATCAGGCGGCGCGCGTGCGCCCCTGCGCGAGCGAGGCCGGCAAACCGTGGACGGATGTCTCGGGTGGGCGCATCGATCCGGGCGTCGCCTATCGCTGGCGCGCCTCCGACGGCTCGGCGCGCTCGATGGCGGTATTCTTCTACGACGGGCCGATCGCGCGCGGCATCGCCTTCGAGGGGCTGCTCGGCTCGAGCGAAACGCTCGTCGCGCGCTTTCGGAAGGCGGCGCGCGCCAACGAAGACGGGCGCGCGGTGCACGTCGCGACGGACGGCGAGAGCTACGGCCATCACTTCAAGTGGGGCGACCGCGGGCTCGCGTACGCGCTCGAGATCGAGGCGCCGCGCAACGGCCTCTGGGTCACGAACTACGGCGAATTCCTCGAGAAATACCCGCCGCGCTTCGACGTGATGCTGGAGGGCGGCCCCGGCGGCGAGGGCTCCTCGTGGAGCTGCGCGCACGGCGTCGGGCGCTGGATCCGCGACTGCGGCTGCTCGACGGGCGGACGCGACGGCTGGACGCAGAGCTGGCGCACGCCGCTCCGCGCCGCGATGGACGTCGTCCGAGACGCGACGGGCGCGCACCTCGAGCACCTCGGGGCTGAGCTCTTTCGAGATCATTGGGCGGCGCGCGACGCGTACATCGACGTGCTCCTCGGCAAGACGAGCGCCGACGATTTTCTGCGCGTGTTCGCGCGGGACGGGGTGGCCAGCGACCACAGCCGCCGCGTGCGGGCGCTCGCGCTGCTCGAAGCGTCACGGCACGCGATGCTCGCGTACACGAGCTGCGGCTGGTTCTTCTCCGATCTCAGCGGCATCGAGACGGTCCAGGTGATGCGCTACGCGGGGCGCGCGCTCGACCTGCTCGTGGAGGCGGGCGGCGCGTCCGCAGAGCGGCGCTTCCTCGAGGTGCTCGGGGACGCGAAGAGCAACCTCGCGACGGAGGGCACCGGCGCGGACCTCTGGCGCAAGAAGGTGCAGCCGACGCGCGTGACGAGCGAGACGGTCGTCGCGAACGTCGCCATCGGCACGGTGGCGCGCGCGAGCCGCGACACGACCCCGACCGAGAGCGGCGACGCTGGCCTGCTGCACGGCTGGAGCGCGCGCGACCTCCGCCTCGAGACGCACGGTGGGCTGACGCTCACGACGGGGCGCATCACCGTCGAGTCGCGCGCGACGGGCAGCGCGGTCGAGCTGATCGCCGCGGCGCTGCACCTCGGGGGCGTCGACTTCGTGTGCTCGGTGCGCGCGTTCACCGACGAGAGCGACTTCATCGACGCGGCGGAGCGCGTCTGGGAAGCGTTCCCGCGCGTGGGCCTACCGACGCTGCTGCGCCTCGTGCACGAGGCCTTTGGGCCGTCGGAGCGCGGCCTCGAGGCGGTGCTCCCGAGCGAGCGCGAGCGCATCTCGGAGGCCCTGATCGGCGACCTCGCGGCGCGCATCGGCGCGACCTACGCGCAGGCCTACGAGGACCACGCGCGCACCATCGATCTCCTGCACGCGGCAGGGTTCCCGCTGCCGCGCGAGCTGCGTGTCGCCGCCGAGCTCGCGCTGTCGCGCCGCTTCGACGCCGCCCTGCGGGCGCCCAAGGGCTCGCGCGACGCCGCAACCTACGGGCTCTCGTGTCGCATCGCCGAGGAGGCCCGCGCGCGCGGCTTCACGGTCGGCCTCCGGCAGGCGAACGACCTCCTCGCGCGGCTGATCTCCGAGTCACTTCAAGACTTCATCGCCCTGCCGAGCGACGGCGGGCGCGAGGAAGCGCTCGCGCTCCTGCGGCTCTCGACCAGCCTCGGCGCGGCCCCCGACCTCGACCGCGCGCAAGAGGCGCTCTATCACGCGCTCGTGCAAGGAACCGCGCCGATCAGCGACGGCGACCCACTGCTCGAGGCGTTCAACGTCTCGCCGCTCGTGAAGCGCAGCGGCCGCACGGTGCGTGACTCGGCCGCGCCACACAAGCCGCAGAGCCGCGAAGGAGCCCCGCGTCCATGAGCCTCACGACTACCTACACCGCGTCGCGCGATGACCTCGACCAGCTCATCGCGGGCACGCACGTCGACCCGCACACTGTGCTCGGCGCGCACCCGAGCCCGCGCGGCTTGGTCGTACGCGCCCTCCGCCCGGGCGCGACGCGCGTCCGCGTGCTCACCGACGACGGCAAAACCGTAGAGCTTGGGCGCTCGCACGATGGAGGCGTCTTCGAGGGCGTGCTC
>CAIUAC010000567.1 GCA_903896985.1 uncultured Sandaracinus sp. | reverse complement strand
CGCTTCGTGGCGCTCGCGATGCAGAGCGGCGCGGAGATCTTCTCCGCGATGGGGGACCTCGAGCGCGCGGAGTCGTACCTCGGCCGCGCGGTCGCCGCGGGTATGGTCGACGTCGAGTGGCTCGATCGCTGCCCGATGTTGAGCCCCCTGCGCGGGCGTCCGATCTTCCTCGAGGCGCGTCGGCAGTGCCGTCAGCGCGCCGACGCGTTCTGGTCCGCCGTCCACGAGTGAGCGCGGCGCGGCGGCCGGCCGTAATGCGCGCGCTTCCCGTCGGCCTGGCGTCTCTGCTACGGTGGCGACCCAGAGGAGCTCGGCGCATGCAGGAACACCAAGAAGCCATGCTGAAGTCGCTCGTCGCCGTTGCGTGGGCCGATGGCCGCATGGAAGGCGAGGAGCACGAGGTCATCGAGGCGCTGCTGTCTGCGTTCGAGGTGCAAGGCGAGGACGCGGACAAGATCCGCGAGTTCGCCAAGGAGCCGCGCACGCTCGCCGACGTGCCGCTGACGGATCTCAGCGCCGAGGACCGCCGCGCGCTCTTGCAGCACGCGCTGATCCTGACGTTCATCGACGGGAGCCAGTCCGAGCAGGAGAAGCAGATCCTCCAGGACCTCGTCGTGAAGCTGCGCGTGCCGAGCGAAGAGGCGACGGAGCTCCTCGCCGCCGCAGAGATTCGCGCCAGGCGGCTGCTCGAGCTGCTCTGAGGTGAGCGACGTGGGCGCGCTCGGCGCGCAGCGGCTCGGCGCGCAGCGGCTCGGCGCGGCGCTCGTCGCCGGGCTCGACGCGGTGCTGCTCGACGCGGGCAACACGCTCGTCTTTCTCGATCACGAGGCGGTCGCGGAGCTCGCGCGCGCGGGGGGCTTGTCGGTGACGGCCGACGCGCTCCGCCGCGCAGAGTCGGTCGCCAAGCGCCGCTACGAGGCGCTCCTGACGGCAGGCGGCGCGCACGAGGACGGCTGGTCGCTCTACTTCGTCGCGCTCTTCGGCGCGCTCGGCGTAGGCGAAGCGGAGGCGCGCGCGCTCGTGCCCGCGCTGCGACGCTCGCACGACGCGCTCAACCTGTGGCGGCGCGTGCCGGACGGCGTCGCGGCGGCGCTCGCGCGCGCGAAGGCGGCGGGCGTGCGCCTCGGCGTCGTGTCGAATTCGGAGGGCAAGCTCGACGCGCTCTTCGCGCACGTCGGGCTCGCGGAGTACCTCGAGTGCGTCGTGGACTCGGCGCATGAGGGCGTGCGCAAGCCCGACGCGGAGATCTTCCGGCGGGCGCTCGCGAGGCTCGGCGTCGACGCGGCGCGGGCGCTCTACGTCGGTGATCTGCCGACTGTGGACGTCGAAGGAGCGCGCGGCGCCGGGCTGCGCGCCGTGCTCGTCGATCCGCTCGGGCACTACGCGCAATACGCGGACGCGCCGCGCGTCGCCTCGGTCGTCGAGGTGCTCGACGCGGTCGTCGCGGCGCACCTCGCGCGCTGAGCCGATCGCGCGGAGCCGACCGCGCCGCGCGGCTACTCTTCGCGCTCGAGGATGACGGCGAGCCCCTGCCCGACGCCGATGCACAGCGTCGCGAGGCCATAGCGCGCGCCGCGCCGCTTCATCGCGTGCGCGAGCGTGCCGAGGATGCGCGCGCCGCTCGAGCCGATCGGGTGCCCGAGCGCGATGCCGCCGCCGAGGACGTTGACCTTCGCCGGGTCGAGCCCGAGCTCACGGACGCACGCGAGCGACTGCGCCGCGAACGCCTCGTTGAGCTCGATCAGGTCGAGGTCCGCGACCGTGAGCCCCGCGCGCGCGAGCGCGATGCGCGTCGCCGTCACCGGCCCGATGCCCATGAAATTAGGCTCCACGCCCGCGACGCCGCTGGCGACGAGCCGCGCGAGGGGCTTCGCGCCGTGCGCCTCCGCCCACGCGCGCGAGCCGACGAGCACCGCGCTCGCGCCGTCGTTGAGCGGCGAGGAGTTCCCCGCCGTCACGCTGCCGCCCTTGCGAAACACCGCCGCGAGCGTGCCGAGCTTCTCGACGGTGGCGTCGGCGCGCACGCACTCGTCCTTCGCGACGACGGTGGGCTCGCCCTTCTTCTCGGCGGGCGGCACCGTGACCGGCACGACCTCGTCGGCGAACTGCGCGCTCTCCCAAGCGGCCGCCGCGCGGCGATGCGACTCGACCGCGAACGCGTCCTGATCGGCGCGCGAAATGCCATATTTCTCCGCGACATTCTCCGCCGTCTCCCCCCTCGAGACGAGCGGGAAGCGCGCCGCCATGCGCGGGTTCGGGTAGCGCCAGCCGATGCTCGTGTCGTAGACGGGCGGCGGCGTGCGCGGGAACGGCTCGTCGGCCTTCGGCATCGAGTAAGGCGCGCGCGTCATCGACTCGACGCCGCCCGCGACGAGCAGGTCCGCCTCGCCGAGGCGGATCGCGCGCGACGCCTGCACGACCGCCTCGAGGCCCGAGCCGCAGAGGCGGTTGACCGTCACCGCCGTGACCTCGTACGGCAGCCCGGCGAGGAGCGCGGCCATGCGCGCGACGTTGCGATTGTCCTCGCCCGCTTGGTTCGTGGCGCCGAGGATCACCTCGCTGACGGCCGCGCGCGCGTCCGGCGTGCGGGCGAGCAGCGCGGAGATCAGGTCTGCGGCGAGGTCGTCGGCGCGCACGCGCGCGAGCCCCCCGCGGTGCCGCCCGATGGGCGTGCGGACGGCGTCGAGGACGAGTGCATCGGTGGCGCTGCGGGCGGTCTGGGGCGTGGACATGGCCCGCAGTATGGAGAGGCCTGTCGGCGCGATCAACGCCTGCCGAACACGTCGGCAGGCGGCTGGCTCAGCTCAGCGAACGGCCGACAAACTCAGACGGCAGTCGCGGACGTAGCGGCCCTGCCCGCGCTCGGTGCAGTTGCGGTACGCCTCGCGCGCGCCGGCGGTGTCGTGGAGCCCCTGCTTGGCGGCGCCCACGGTGATCCAGCCCTGCGAATTCGTCGGGTCCGCGGAGACGGCGCGCTCGGCGAACTCGAGCGCCCGGCGGTTGTCGCCCCGATTGATGTAGATGAAGCCGAGCTCCGCGAGCGCCTCGGCGCCCGCCGGGTTCGCCGCGATCGCCTGCTCGAACGCGGCGACCTGACGCGCCCCACGGAGCCGGCGACCATCGGCGAGCAGCGTGGCGTAGTCACCTGTAGCGGCCGCAGGCGCGACAGCGACCGGCGCGACGGGCTCCACGGGCGCAACCGGCGCGACGGGCGCGACGGCCATCGGGGGCGCGTCGACCTGGCCCGGTACGGCGACTTCGCCCGCTACGGCGACTTCGCCCGGTACGGCGACTTCGCCCGGTACGGCGACTTCGCCCGGTACGGCGACTTCGCCCGGCGGGGCAGCGGCGAGCGCCGGATCGACCGGCGGCGGGACGACCTGCGGCTCCGGCGGCGGGGGCGCCTCGGTCGGCGCGATCGGCGTCGGCAAGGTCGCGACCGGCGGCGGCCCGCCGATCTCCTCGGGCTGCGGCAGGATCACCTTGTTGTAGAGGAGATAGCCGCCGCCGAGGACGAGAAAGAGCGCGGCGATCGCCACCGTCGCGTACATGCCGCGCCGGGTCGATGGGTGCAGCGGTTCGCCCGTCTTGAGGTCGTCCCAGGTCTCGTGCTCGGTCGTGCCGTGCTTCTCGTACGCCTCGGCGCTGAAGAAGTCCTCACTGACGGCCTTGTGCTCGCCGGTGACGGTGATCGTCCCGTGCGGCCCGGTCGTGCTCGACGACCCGTGCGCCGGCGGCGGCTTGCTCTTGCTCCGCGCCTCCGGGGCCTTCGACGTGCGCTTCCCCTCGGCCGCCTTCGCCTCGGCCGCCTTCGCCTCCGCCGCCTTGGCCTCCGCCGCCTTCGCGTCGGCGGCCTTCGCGTCCGCGGCCTTCGCCTCCGCGGCCTTCGCGTCCGCGGCCTTCGCCTCCGCGGCCTTCGCCTCCACCGCCTTGGCGTCGCGCGCGTCCTTCTCGCGGGCCGCGGTGGCCTCGGCGACGGAATCCGCGTCGAGGTCATCGCTCACGATGACGTTGCTGGAGCTTCCCATCGCGACCTGCGCGCTGGCGACGCCCACCCTAGCCCCCTTCGCGGGGAACTGAATGACGTTGCTGCTCTCGGCAGCGACGGGCTCAGGCTGCGCCACGACCGCGGAGGTCTCCGCACTCGAGCCGCCGACCTTCTTGTTGCGCTTGCCCTTCTTCGCCATGGCTTCCTCATCTCCTGCCGTCGACGGCGGTGGAGGCATCGCGGGAGTGCTGCTCCGCACGACCTCCGAGCCCATTCCATCGTCGGCTTCCGCGCGCTCGGTTTCCGAAAGCTCTCTGAAATCGTCCCCGGATGCAGGGGGCGTGCCTCCGACCAGCGGCCCCGAATCTCCCTTGGATCCTGGGTCTTGGCCGTCCTGTACCCTGGCACGCTCTGACACACCGTGCGTCCCGCCCGCGCCCGCGGTGTTAGCCGGCGCACGCTCGGTCGCGCCCGAAAGGTCCGGCATCCGCGGCGGCGCGAGCGAGCCGCCTGGCACGACGTCGAGGGGCTCATCCCCGTCGTCCGACGAGCTCGCGCCCGAGGACGCGCCCTCCGGCGGCAGGACCGACGAGTGTCGCCCGGTGTCGAAGATCAGCCCCTCGAAGTAGAGCTTCGAGATCGCCGTCAGCGTCGCCAGATCGTCAGCGCCCGCCATGTCGACGATGGCGAGGAGCGAGCGCTTGCCGTCGAAGTGCCGGAGCACGTCGTTGATCTCGTCGGGGATCTCCGCGAGCCGCTCGACGAGCTGCCCCTCATCGACCTCGAAGACGCTGTCGAGCGGCGGGAGCTGCTCGAGCATCCGCCCCCACTCGTCGAGCCGCCGCATCCCCTCCATGAGGATGCCCTGCGTCGAGAGGTGGATGCGCTCGTCGCGCCGCACCGCGCGAAAGTCGATCTCGAAGGTGCCGTCGTTGAAGACGAGCGCGCGATACACGGCGCGCTCACCGACGATGCTGCCCATCTCGGCGTCGATGATCTTGCCTTCGCGGAAGAAGATCTCGCCGCGCGAGCGCCCGCTCTCGAGGTGCAGCACGCCGCTCTTGCGGGAGATGTCGATCGTCTGGAGCAGATCGACGAGCCCCATGTCCGCGAGCGAGCCGCTGAAGCGCGTCTTCGAGAGCGTGTTCTTCAGGCCCTCGCGCTGCTTCCGCTGCAGCACCAGGTTCACGCGGGTGATGATCTCTTTGATGTAGATCGGCTTGGTGAGGTAGTCCTCGACGCCGAGCTCCAGCCCGCGGACCTTGCTCTCGACCGAGGGATCGCTCGACAAGAAGATGAACGGGATCGTCGCGAAGTCCGGGCGCTCCTGGATCCGCTTGACGAACGCGAACCCATCCCCGCCGGGCAAGCGCGTGTCCGACAGGATCAGGTCGGGCAGCGACAGCGCCATCATGTCGAGCGCGCCCTGCGCGTCGGTCGTGGCCGTGACGCTGTAGCCCGCTTTGCGCAGGCTGACCTCGAGCACGCGCAGGCTCCGGGGGTCGGCATCGACGAGCAGTAAGTTCTGTTTCGCCACTGGCTGTCTTGTGACCGGAACCGAAGGCGCCACCGGATCGAAGGCGCCACCGCCACCGACGAGAGTTGCGACAGTGTGGAGAGCCGGGTCTTTGGGTGTCAAGCACGGCTTGACCTCGCGCGCGCCAGCAACGTATCGTGCCGCCCGTCCGAACCGGGCTGCTATTGCAGCGCCGAGGTCCTGCTGGACCGACTCCTGGAGGGAGAATGACGAACCGCCATCGCGCGCTCACTGCATCGCTGTCCAGCCTCGTCGCGTCGATCGCCGTCGTCGGTGGGCTCCTGAGCACGACCCTGCTCGGGACGACCGTGCTCGCCACGAGCGCCTGCGGCTCGGCCAAGGGCGACCCGGCGATCCTCAACGTCGATCCGCGCGCGGGCGCCACGATCGGAGAGCAGCCAGTCAAGATCCTCGGGACGAACTTCCGCACGGACATCGGGTACACGGTCTACTTCGGCACCAAGCGCGCCGGGAGCGTGACGATCCTCGATCCGCAGACCCTGCTCGCGGTGACGCCGCAGGTCGACGAGCCGGGGCCCGTAGACATCACCATCCGCGCCGACAACGGCCCGGCGTGGCGCATCACCAAGGCTTTCCGCTACGAAAACATGGGCGGCAGCGTGGTCGAGGGCCTCGGCGAGCACACCGGCCCGTCGAGCGCCAAGAAGCAGAACTACTGAGGGGGACCCGATGAATCGACTCAAGTTCGGCGTAGTTTTGTGTGCGGCAGTGATCCTGTCCGCGGCTTGCGGTGGCGGCTTCGGCGGCATGGGCGGCACGGGCGCGCTCAGCGGCCACGGCGTCGGGGATGTGTCGGCGGTCGGCGGCGGGCAGACCGCCTGCGACGGCGACTTCGGCGAGACGGCAGCGGCCGGCAAGCTCGAGGCCTTCCTCGCCGCGACGACCAAGTTCACGAGCACGGCCGACGAGCTGCAGAGCTCGCTCGAGACGACCTGCAAGCAGATGGGCGCAGAGCTCGGCATCCCCGAGAGCGAGATGACCGGCTCGGGCTCGACGCCGGGCGCGAAGGCCGCGTGCGACGCCGTCGCCGCCAAGCTGCGCTCGGAGCTGAGCGATCTGCGCGGCTCGGCGCACCTGCGCATCGCGATCGTCGCGACGCCGCCCGTCTGCGAAGTGCGCGTCGATGCCTACGCGCAGTGCGCGGGCAGCTGCGACGCCTCGTTCACGCCGGGCAGCGCGCAGGTCCAGTGTGAGGGCGGCGAGATCCGCGGCGGCTGCTCGGCAGAGTGCACCGGCAGCTGCTCGGTCGAGGCGAGCGGCAGCTGCTCGGGCTCGTGCGAGGGCTCCTGCTCGGCGAGCTGCACCGGCGTCTGCCAGGGGACCTGCGAAGGGACCTGCGCGACGCGCGCTGCGGACGGCTCGTGCAACGGCGCCTGCCGCGGCACCTGCCACGGCACCTGCTCGGCGGGCTGCACCGGCTCTTGCCAGGGACACTGCGTCGCGCAGGCCACGGCGAGCTGCTCGGGTGAGTGCCGCGGCGGCTGCTCGGTCGAGATGACGGCGCCCCGCTGCACGGGCACCATCACCCCGCCGCACGTCGAGGCCGATTGTCAGGCTTCCTGCGACGCGCGCATGAGCGCCGAGGCGGAGTGCACGCCCGGCTCGGTCCAGGTGACCATCACCGGTCGCGTCTCGACGAACCTCGAGGAGCGCGTCAACCACCTCAAGGCGGCCATCCAGCTCGGCCTCGGCAACATCCTCGCGGCCAAGCTGAAGCTCGAGCGCCTCGCGCGCTCCGGCGAGGCGATCGTTCACACGGCGGGCGAGCTGCCTGGCGCGGTCGTCTCGCTCGGCCTCGGCGCGGCCTCGTGCGTCACGTCGGCGGCGGCTGCGCTGCCGCGCGCGACCGCTTCGATCAGCGTCAGCGTCGAGGTCTCGGCCTCGGTCGGCGGCTCCGTCGGCGGCTGAGGTCCCGCGGCTGAGGTCGGCCGCTGAGGTTCAGCGGCTGAGGTCGGCCGCTGAGCGGCGCCTCTAGGTGCGTGTCGGGCAAATAGTCGCGCCGGGGAT
>CAIUAC010000566.1 GCA_903896985.1 uncultured Sandaracinus sp. | reverse complement strand
GTACGTGGACTCGAGGCTGAGCGAGGCGCCGAGCAGCGCGCCGTCGTCGATGGGCGTCCACTTCTGCGTCGAGACGCTCCAGCCCGCGTGCAGGCCGAGCCCGAGCGCGTACGGCGCGTCGGCGGCGGCAGGGCGCGGCGCGCAGAGCAGAGCGCAGAGGCACGCGACACAGAGCAGCGCAGCGTCGCGCGCGCGCTGGGTGGAGCTGGCGCTCATGGAAAGGGCGACACGAGCGGCCCCGCGGGGGCGACGCCGACGGCCTGAAAGCGGTGATAGACGAGCCAGGGGCGGTTGGTCAGCAGCGCGTTCGGGCGCGCCTCTTCGAGGAAGTGATCGATGAACTCGCGCTCATCCACGGTCCAGAAGGCGACGAGCTGACCAGCGTCCTGCGCGGCGCGGACCCGCTCCGGCATCGCGCCCCGCGTCCAGCGCGGCGCCCAGACCTGGCAGCCCGTCGCGCGCACATCCGCCTGGCTCAGCTCGACGAGACAGCGCGCGGCGGGCGGCGGCGCGGCGGCGAGGTACGCCGCCATCAGCTCCTCGGAGTACAGCCCATAGACCAGCGTCACCGTGCGCCCGACGCTCGCCGCGTACGCGCGCGCCGCCTCGGTGACCTCGATGATCGCCGGGACGCTGCGCGCGTCCTTCACGTCGAGCCAGACGCCCGTCAGCGTCGTGTCGTCGATCACGGCGCGGAGCGCCTCGGCGAGCGTCGGCACGCGCTCTCCGTGCTCGAGCGTGCAGAGCGCGCGCACGTGCGCGAGCGTGAAGTCCGCGACGGGGCCGTAGCAGTACGTGCCCCGGACGAGGCGCGCGCTGAAGTCGGCGTCGTGATAGAGGATCGGCACGCCGTCGGCCGTGGTCACCGCGTCGAGCTCGACGCCGTCGACGCCGAAGTCGTCCGCGAGGCGGATCACCTCGACGCTGTTCTCCGAGGCGCCGCAGTCGTCGCTCGTACGGCAGCCGCCGCGGTGCGCGATCACGTAGAAGTCGTCGTGCGGCTTCGGCGCCGTGCGCTCCTCGAGCGCGAGGGCGGTCTGCCCGGTGAGCCCCCGCTCGCTGAGCCAGCCCGCGAAGCGGAGCCCCGTGAGGTCGCTCGGCGCGGCGCCCTCGGCGCAGAGCGCGGCTGCGAGCGCGGCGGGCTCGACGAAGAGCTGCACCAGCCCCGCGCGGGTCGAGTGCGCCTCGCGCCAGTGCCCCTCGAGCACCAGCCGAGTGCCGGCGTCGAGGCAGCCCGCGCGCGTCACCGCGTAGACGTCCGTCCCCGTGAAGAACGACACGCCCTTCCCCGCCGCAGACACCGCCACCGTGTCGCCGAAGAGCGGGCGATTCGCGTCGCTCGCGGGGACGCGCACCGTGCCCTCGAGCAGCGCGAGCCGACCCGCGGGCACCGGCGCGGCGCCGGGCAGCAGGCTGTCGTCGCCGAACTCCGGGAGCGGCACGTTCTGCGCGCAGCCCCCGAGCAGCAGCGCGACGCCGAGCGCGCCCGCGACGAAGCGCTGCGGCGCGGCGAGCCGCCGGCTCGTCTCGAGCGTGGGTTGTTTAGAACTCATAGCCCGCCCGAAAGCGCGTGATCAGCAGCTTGGTGGGATTGTCGGAGAACGCGAACCAGAGCAGCTGATCGGCCTCTGCATAGGAGAGCTCGACTCCATAGCTGATCAGCCCGCCGCCGACGGGCGTCTCGACGGTCAGCCCGGAGTCGACGCCCGCCCAGTAAAAACCTGTGTGCACGACGCTCCAGTCGCCTATCCAGAGCTGCTGTCGGTGAATCAAGAGGACATCCACGTTGAGCGTGACGAAGGAGTCGTCGACCTCGACTCCGAGCGTGAAGCCCGGCTCGTTCGAGAGCCCCCAAGCGAAGGTGTCGAACGCGGCGACTCCCACCCAGCCGAGCGTGAAGCCGACGAGATCGCGCACTCCCCACGTCAGCGGTCCAGTCGCGACAGACCAGCTCGGGCCGAGCGCGAAGTGATTGTCGACGACGAGCGCCGTCGCCTCCACCTCCGCGCCGAAGCCGTGCGGCAAGCCGAGCTCGAACGCCGCGGTGACGCTCGGCAGGTAGCGAAACTCCGCCTCCATCAGCACGAGCGGCAGCACCTCGAGCTCCAAGCCGACGGCCAGCCGCCAGCGCATCGGGCCCGGGCCCGCGGGGTGCACGAGCGGCCCCGTCACGGCGGGCAGCGCGGGTGCGTCGCGCTCGACGCAGCGCGCGTCACGACCGTCGCCGCGTGGCTCGTCAGCGAGCGCAGCGGCCGCGGGCAGGCTCAGCCCGAGCAGCAGCAGCAGCGCGACCGAGGGACCCCAGCGGGCGGGCGCGAGAAGCGGCGCGCGGCCGACCGAGCGCATGCGCGGACGGTGGAGGAGCCCTGCCGCGAAGTCAAAGCCGACCACGGGGGCGCGAGCCGACACACCGTGCGCGCACCGTGCGCTCAGCGAACGCAGCGCGTGCGGCCGAACAGC
>CAIUAC010000565.1 GCA_903896985.1 uncultured Sandaracinus sp. | reverse complement strand
CGCGCCCCCAACCGCGCGTGGCTCGCGCCGCTGACCAACCTGCAGTCGCACGACGACGGCACGCTCGGTGACGACGAGCTGCGTTGGCTCGCGGGCTGTGCGGCGGGCGGCTTCGGCGTCATCGAGACCTGCGCGGCGTTCGTGTCGCAGGACGGCAAGGGCTGGCCCGGCGAGCTCGGCGCGTCGAGCGAGGCGCACCTGCCCGGGCTGCGTCGGCTCGCGGCGATGCTCCGCGAGGCGGGCTCGCTCGGTATCGTGCAGCTCTTTCACGGCGGCGTGCGCTCGCCGTCGAAGACCACTGGGATGCGCCCGTGGAGCGCGAGCGAGTGGGAGGAGGACGCGCCGACCTTCGAGACGCCGCGCGCCGCGACGCCCGCCGACCTCGAGGGCGCCATCGTGCACTTCCGTGACGCCGCGGTGCGCGCGCACGCGGCAGGTTTCTCGGGGGTCGAGCTCCACGGCGCGCACGGCTATCTGTTCTCGCAGTTCCTCAGCCGTACGATGAACCAGCGCGCGGACGCTTGGGGCGGCGCGCTCGAGGGCAGGGCGCGCCTGCTGCGTGAGACCGTGCGCGCGGTCCGCGCGGCGCTGCCGCCGGAGTTCTTGGTCGGAGTGCGCCTCTCTGCCGAAGACTTCGGTCAGGCCCGCGGGCTCGACCTCGACGAGAGCCTGACGGTCGCGCGCTGGCTCGCAGACGACGGCATCGACTTCCTGCACGCGTCGCTCTGGGACGTCTCGCGGAACAGCCTCAAGCGCCCCGCCGAGCACGTCGTGCCGCTGCTGCGTGGCGTGCTGCCGAGCGACGTCGTCCTCGTCGCCGCGGGCAAGGTCTGGACGCGGGCAGAGGCCGAGACCGTGCTCGCCCTCGGCGCGGACGCCGTCGCCGTTGGACGCGCTGCGATCGCCAACCCGGACTGGCCGAACCGCCTCGCCGCGGATCTCGAGCTGAAGCGCCCCCCGCTGACGCCCGCGGAGCTCGGCGAGCGCGGCCTCTCGCCCTCCTTCGTCGCGTTCATGCGCGGCTGGAAGGGTTTCGTCGCCGAAGACTGAGCCGCCGCCCGCGCTGGCGCGCTCGCGCATCGAGTCGCTTGGACGCATACCTGCGCTCGATGGCTCGCCTCAACCGACGGCTGACCGTCACCGCGCTCTTGCTCTCGATGTTCATGGGGGCGATGGAGGCCACGGTCGTCGGCACCGCGATGCCGACCGTGATCGCCGACCTCGGCGGGCTGGCGCTCTACGGCTGGGTGGGCTCGGCGTACCTGCTCGCGTCGACCGTGTCGGTCCCCGTGTACGGCAAGCTCGCCGACGTCTACGGCCGCAAGCCGGTGCTGCTCCTCGGGATCGCGCTGTTTCTGCTCGGCTCCATCGCGAGCGGCGGAGCGCCGACCATCGTCGCGCTGATCCTCGCGCGCGCCGTCCAAGGGCTCGGCGCCGGGGCGATGCAGCCCATCGCCGTCACGGTCGTCGGTGACCTCTTCGCCGTCGGGGAGCGCGGCCGCGTGCAGGGGCTGATCGGCGCCGTCTGGGGGAGCGCCGCCGTCGCGGGTCCGCTCGTCGGCGGGCTGATCGTGCAGTCGCTCTCGTGGCGCTGGGTCTTCTGGATCAACGTGCCGTTCGGCTTCGCTTCGGCCGCGATCCTGCTGCGCTGGTACGCCGAGGACCCGCGTCCCCCGCGCACGCTGCCGCTCGACTGGCTCGGCGCGCTCCTGCTGTCGCTCTCCGCGCTCGCGTTGCTCCTCGGCGCGGCGGGGGAGCAGCCAGCGCTCACGCTGCCGCTCGGGGCGCTGCTCGCGCTGTGGGTCGTCTGGCAGGGACGGCGCGCCGCCGATCCGGTGTTCCCGCTCGCGCTCCTCACGCGTCGGCCGATCGCCGTCGCCGCGCAGAGCTCGCTGCTGCTCGGCGCGACGATGATGGGCACGCTGATGTTCGTGCCGCTCTACGTGCAGGGCGTGCTCGGGCGCGGCCCCGCAGAGGCTGGCGCGACCGCTGCGCCGATGCTCCTCGGCTGGCCCATCGCCTCGACGCTGACGAGCCGCATGCTCGTGCGCGTCGGCTTTCGCTCGCCGGTGTGGCTCGGCTCGGTGCTTTGTGCGGCGTCGCTCGGCGCGTTCGCGTGGCTCCTTCAACCCGGCGCGAGCATGCCCGCGCTGCAGAGCGCGATGTTCGTCTACGGGCTCGGCATGGGCCTCGTGAACACGACGCTGCTGATCGCGGTGCAGTCGAGCGTCGGCTGGGAGCAGCGGGGCGTCGCGACCGCGACGACCATGTTCTCGCGCTCGATCGGCGGCGCGCTCGGCGTCGG
>CAIUAC010000564.1 GCA_903896985.1 uncultured Sandaracinus sp. | reverse complement strand
CGCGTCATCGAGCGCGTCACCGAGGCCGAGACGCGGCTCCGCGCGGCGGCTGAGCGCGCAGGCACCGCAGAGCGCGCGGGCACCGCGTCGCTGTCGGTCGCTCGCGCGGTCTTCGAGGAGGTCGGCGCGGCCCGCGCGACGGTCGAGGCGCTCAAGAGCGTGTCGGCCGATCACGAGGCGCGGGCGCAGGCGCGCGAGACGATCGCCCGCGATCTGCGCCGGCAGATCGACGACCTCAGGGCGCAGCTGCAGCGCTACGGCGACGCGCTCGAGACGGATCTCTCGTCGGGCCGCGACCGCATCGCCAAGCGCGTGCGCGAGGCGCTCACCTTCGAGAAGGCCTTCGGCGAGGCGTCGACGCTGCTGATGCAGCATCTGCGCGGCAAGCCTGAGTGTCGCGATCTGCTCGATGAGCTCGTGCGGCGCGACTCGTCCATGGCCGAGCCCGCGGGCGGCGGCATCTCTCGCCAGCCGAACCCGGGCGGCACGCCCGGCGTCCCGGCCCTCTGACGCCTCGCGCCCGAGGCGCGGGCCTCAGGACGCTCGGCCGAACACGCGCACGCTCCCGCCGTCGGCCTCGAGGCTGACGGCGAGCGTCGCCGCGCGCGCCTCGAGCGCCGCGACGGCCTCGCGCGCCACCGACGCGAGCGCGAGCGCCGGCTCGAAGCAGAGGCCCCCGCGCGCGTCCTCGCGGATGACCACCGTCGACGAGTCCGCCCCGAGCGCGAGCGTCAGCCCGATGACGAAGTCGGTCAGCGCGCCCGCCTCGGCGTCGACGCGCGTCTGCCGCGTCAGCGCGCCGACGGCGAGGTTCCGCTGCCAGACGCGCGCGCAGTACGCCGCCGCGCGCAGATCGAACGGCCGCGTCTGCCGCCCCGCGCCCGCCAAGCCGCGCAGCGACTCGCTGACGAGCGAGGTCAGGGACACCGCCTCGTCGAGCAGCTCGCCGAGGTCCTCGCCCTCCGCGTGCGCGCGATGGAGGTCCGCCACCGCGGCGTGCACCGTGCCCATCAGGCTGCTGACGTCGTGCAAGAGGTCCATGTTGACGCCGACAACGCGGCTGGCTGGCTCGCTCATCCTGGCGAGTGTGTCCCGACGCTTCCGCCGAGCGCGAGCATTTTCTCGGCGCCTCGGCGCGCGCGCGCGAATATAGTCGCGCCCGATGCCTCGCTTCGCCTCGATCGACATGGGGTCGAACGCCTCCCGCCTCCGCATCGTCGAGGCGGACGAGCCCGGCGTGATCCGCGAGGTCACCTCGCTGCGCCTCCCGGTGCGCCTCGGGCATTCCGTGTTCCTCACGGGCAGGCTCGACCCGCGCACGATCGACCAAGCGGTCGCCGCGCTCCGCAAATTCGCCGAGGCGATCGAGGACGCAGAGGTCGCGCGCACCCGCGCCGTCGTCACCGCCTCCGCGCGCGAGGCGAGCAACTCCGAGGTGCTGCTCTCGCGCGTGCGCTCGGAGACGGGCATCACGCTCGAGGCGATCGACGGCGGCGAAGAGGCGCGCCTCGTCAAGCTCGCCGTCTCGCGGTCGATGGACCTGCGCGGCAAGCGCGCGCTCTTGCTCGACCTCGGCGGCGGCAGCCTCGAGGTCAGCGAGGTCGACGGCGGCGAGACGAAGTTCTCGCGCTCGCTCGAGATCGGCACCGTGCGCCTGCTCGAGTCGTTCCTGACGCGGGGCAAGCCCGTCAAGCCCGAGCAAGAGCGCCTCTTGCGCGCCTACCTCGAGCGCCTGCTCGCGCCCGTCGCCGCCGCCCTCGCCTGGAAGAAGTACGAGATCGTCGCCGGCACGGGCGGCAATTTCGAGGCGATCGCGCAGCTCGCCTCGCGCCCCGGCTCCCCCACCGTGATCGACGTCGGCAAGGCGCGCGTGCTCCTCGAGCGCCTCGCGCGCCTCACCCCGAAGCAGCGCAGCGCCGAGCTAGGGCTGCGCGCCGACCGCGCCGACGTCATCGTGCCCGCCCTCTACGTGCTCCTCGCCGTCGCCGACGCGGCGCGCGCGAAGGAGGTCGCGGCGCCGGGCGTCGGGCTCAAGG
>CAIUAC010000563.1 GCA_903896985.1 uncultured Sandaracinus sp. | reverse complement strand
GGGGTACGAGCCGGATATTTGGGTGACAGAGGGCCGACGGCGCTCGCCTTCGCGCGAGGCTGTCGCCACGTCCTCAAACCTCGGTGACGTCTTCTGAGGACGTCGCGGTCGGTTCTGCAGACGAGGTCGCGAAAGTCGCGCGCGGTCGTCACCAGGCCCGCACTGCTCGGTATTGCTGTCTGGAGACTGCCGGCCGGTAAGCGTGGAAGCTGGAACGCGTCTCGACGCGGCCGATGAGGCCCGCCTCGATGACGTTGCCGAGCGGATTCTGTTCGCGGTGACGGTTGCGGGGTGCGGTGCGTGCGCTGAACGCCGCGCGGCGACGCTCATTTCACTCGAACGTCGGCGACGAGGTCGCTCGCTGTCGCGCGTTGTGCGGCGCTGATTCGCGTCGGAGCGCGAGGACGGACGTGACGTGAGGAGTTGGCGGCGTGCGGTGAATCGCGTTCCGCGGACGATGCCCGCGTGTTGTTCGTCGCGCTTGGCGGTGAGAATGTCATCTCTAGAAAGTTATTGCTCTTCTGAAAAAAACTTGTACTCACGGCGAGTCTGAATCTCTTGGAGGGTTGCGATGGCGGATCAAGACCGAGATTTGCGCGCACGGGGGCCGGTGAGGATTGGAGTCGGATACCAGTGGGACGGCGACCACGCGCTATCGGATGCGCGCTGGAAGGTGCTCCGCACGTTTCTGGAGACGACGGCGAGAGCGGCGAGGAACAGCGCCATTCGCGCCGCGGGCAGATCCGTCGTCGCTGAGGACGATGAGCAGACCGTCGTCGATGATGTGGCCGCCGTGGCCGCCGAGGAAGAGCGCGTCGAAGAGCGCGATCGAGAGCACGGTGTTCGCCAGGTGACCGTGGCCCGTCTGCGCGCGACGGTGGGCGACTTCATCTGGTCGAGCGTCACGCGACACATCGACGACTGCGATGTCCTCGTCTTCGACATCACCCCGAAGAAGGCAGTCGAAGGCAACAGCAAGCCGATGGTCGCGCCGAACGTCTGGCTCGAGTTCGGCTACGCGCACGGTCGAGGGAAGCCGGTCTATGCCATTCATCAGGCATGGGACAAGGACCATCCGCCGCCGAGCAACCTCCACGGGCTCATGATCGGGACGATCCCCGAAGACGGCAAGATGTTCGACAACTCGCTGCGCATGGCGCTCGTGAACACGCTTCGAAGGTTGCTGCTCGAATCACTCGAAGAATGACCAGAGAGAAACAGGAGGGAGAGTCCATGAAGCTGAATACTCGAGTCTTGATCCAGTTGGGCGCATACGCGCTTCTCGCGACATGTGTGATGGGATGTTCGAAGCCGGCGGCGCCGCCAGAGCGACTCGATCGCTTCCCACGGGCGACGCTTGGCGCGTGGTACGTTGGCATGTATCCCTATGTGACAGAAGTACGTGTCCATCCTCTCTCGGTCGGCCCCAGGTCGTTGTCCTTTCAGGATGTTCAGTTGACGTCTCTCGCCGTTACGTGTGAGGACGTGACGAGTTGTACGTTTGCCGGAACGAAAACCGGAACCAACTGGCGAGAGTACTGCGATGGTACGCTGCTTTTCGTCAATGGTCAGGTCACCGTAACGTCGCGGTTTGATGCTCAGGCGAATGACGCCAACAAAGCAGCGGGAAGATCGAGCTTCGTGCCAGAGATTCGCGGAGACCGAGAGTGCTGTGATAATATCTCGCGATCGTATAGCCGCCCACCAGAAGGTGTGATTGCTGGGCAAAGCCCAGCGGCCGCTGGTGGCGGCGGGGGCGGCGCCGACAATGCCTGCATGATGCGGTGCGCGACGGCGCAGAGTTCTTGTGTGTTGAGCTGCAGCGGTGCCGAGTCGTGCATCACGCAGTGCGGCGCGAAGAGTCTGACGTGCGTCGGCGAGTGTAGCTGATTCGGCTGATGGCGTCGGCGCCGCTTCGGCGGCGTCGGCGCTCGTCGCGTTGGGTTGCGTGGTCTGTCGTTGGTTTCGTGTAGTCGGGGCAAATTTCGACGAGGCGTTGACGCCGCCGTTCCGGCGCGGCGCTGAGGGAGCGACGCTCGTGCGCTCAGCGGCCTTTGCCGCGCAACTCCTCCCGCTTCGCACCCGAGAAGGCACCGCGCGCCGCAGAGCGCGCGCTTCTCGGAGCCGATGTCCACCACTCCACACGACACGTTGGTCAAGGCCATCCTCGGGCGCCCCGAGTATGCGGCGGCGGCGCTGCGCAGCATCGTGCCGACTGCGCTCGTCGGGGCGCTCGACTGGAGCGCGCTGCGGCAGGAGGACGCGGAGTTCGTGCGGGTCGAGGGCGGGACTCGGTGCTCGGATCTGCTCTTTGCGGTGCCGTTTCTGGCGGAGGGCGTGACCAGCGAGGAGCCTCCGCGCGAGGCGCTCGTCTATGTGCTGCTCGAGCACCAGAGCACGCCGGACTCGCTGATGGCGCTGCGGTTGTTCGTCTATGTTGCGCGCCTGTTCGAGAAGCGCGTGCTGCGCGCGGATGCGGCGCGCGTGCCGCTGGTCGTGCCCGTCGTGCTCGCGCACGGCGAGCGCCCTTGGAGCGAGGCGCTGTCGCTCGAGGCGCTCTACGACGCACCACCTACGCTCATCGACGCGCTCGGTCCGCTCGTGCCGCGGCTGACTTATGCGCTCGAGGATCTGACGCCGCTGAGCGATGAGGTGCTCGCCGCGCGGGTCGCCGACTCGGTCGTGCGCCTGACGTGGACGGTGCTGCGGGACGCGCG
>CAIUAC010000562.1 GCA_903896985.1 uncultured Sandaracinus sp. | reverse complement strand
TCCGCAGGGGCTCTCCGGTAGCGGCGTGATCGCGACGAGCTCGACGGTCCTAGGGTCCCCCCTCTCAACGTCCTGCTTCAACGCGGGCACGGACGCCGCCGTGACCATCACCGTGCCGGCCGCCGGGACGATCATCGTCGACTCGAACGCGACCATGTTCCTGCCGTATCCCAGCGATTTCGTTCTCGGGATCGGGAGCACCACGACCGACTGTGATCTTAGTGCCACCTCAACCCGCTACGTCGACCGTTTTGGGGGAGGGGCGTCAATCACTACCCTCCACGTCCAGCGCACCTTCACGGTGTGGGCCGCGGGGACGTACACCTACTATCTCAACGGCCAGTCATGGGGCGGACCCGGCAGCTTCAACTCCGCCTCGATGACCGCGATGTACTTCCGCTGAGCCGTATCGTACCGACCGTGTGCGCCCGACGTCAGGTTGGGCCACACGGCCTCTTCAGATGACCTTCCTCGGTTCCCTCTCGAGTCGTCTCGCGCGCATTCTGCTGGTCGCCCTCGTGCCCTACGGCGCGAGGCTCGACCCGCGCGCGGGAGACGACGTGATCTCCGCGGCGCTCGGCGCCGTGCTCTTCGCCGTGCTCCTGACGGCGGCCGTGCTCGCGTGGCGTCGCAGTCGCCTCACGTCGGTCGCGACGGCGCTGACGCTCGTCGCCGCCCTCGTCGCCGCCGTGCTGTTCAGCGGGGCCGACGGGCCCGTCGCTCGGGGCGTCTGGTTCGTCGCGCCGCTCGAGTGGCTCGCCCTCGCGGCCGCGGCGCACGCAGCCCTGCGCGCCGATACGAAGCGGGCCCTCCGCATCGCCGTGCCCGTCGCGGTCGCCCTCGTCGGCGTCGCCTCGCTCGCCGTCTCCGTCCCGCGCCTGCGGAGCCGCACCGCGCTGTGGACCGCCGTCGTCGCGCAGGACCCCGGGCACGAGACGGCGGTGCTCGCCTTGCTCGCCTCGCCCGCGCTCGCGCGCACGGACGCACCGGCCGCGGCGCTCCTCGCGGGCTGCGTCGCGGCCAACCCGAAGGCCTGCGTTTGCACGGCGCGCGCGGTCGAGCGGGAGCTACGCGCCCGGCGGCTGCAGCCCGCGGCGAGGCTGCTCGAGCGGGGCGCCGTGTCCTGCGCCGACGCGCCCGGCTTCCAGGGGCTTCAGGCGGATGTGTGGTTCCGCGTCGGGCGCACGGTCGACGCGCAGCGCCTCGCGGACGCCGCGCTCGACCGCGACCCGCGCGACGCGCACGCGCTCTTCGCCTCGGCGGCCGCCCTCTACGCCGCGGGCAACTCCGAGCTTGCGGTGCGCTTCGCGGCGCGCGCCGAGGCGGCCGGCTGCGGGGATGACGCGACGCTCCTCGTCGGGGTGCTCGACCTGCAGTCCGGCGACCTAGAGCGGGCCGCGCAGGCCTTCGAGCGCGTCCGCGCGAATCAGCCGACCAACCCCGCTCCCGTCTACAATCTCGCGCTGATCGCGGACCGCGCTCACCGCTACCACGACGCGCGCGAGGGCTATCTCGCGGCCCTCCGGCTCGATCCGAACCTGGCCGACGCGCGGTACAACCTCGCCGTCTTGACGGCCCGCGCGGGGGTCGCCGGCGAGGCCCGGCACAACCTCGAGGAGCTGCAGCGCATCGCCCCGACCGACCCGCGAATCCCGTCTCTACGCCAAGCGCTGGGCCCTCCGTAGCCTCCGCGTTTTCGTGTAGTTCCCGCTTTTGCAGGCTCGCGCCCGGCGTTGACTTCGCCGATCGGCTCCCGCAGCCTCGATCGGAGACTTCCACTCCTTACGCTTCGGCCGCACAGGGACCCCATGAGACTCGGCTCGTTCGGCTCGTTCGCCTCGCTGCTCGCGCTCACCGTCGTCTTGTCCGCGTGCCCCGACGACCCCACTCCGGCCGTCGTCGGGCACGGACCGATCGCCCCCGGCATCTCCGCGCCGCTCGGCGAGCCGCTCCCGACCGCGACGCCCGAGCAGCTCGCGACCTTCGCGCGGGGGCAGGCGGTCGCGCGTCGGCGCTTCGAGCGCAGCGACGGCCTCGGTCCCGCGTTCAACGTCGTCTCCTGCGGCGCCTGCCACGAGAAGCCGACCCTCGGCGGTGGCGCGGGGCTCTACCGCAATTTCACGCTCGGCGGCCAGGTCACGCCGGACGGCGCGTTCGTCTTCGGGAGCTCGGCGGGCAACGAGAGCGGCGTCGTGCGCGTCTACCACTACGGCCCGGGCTACGACGCGCGCCCCGCGGTGCCGGCGACGACGACGACGCTCGCGCAGCGCAATCCCATCCCGTTCTTCGGCGTCGGGCTCCTCGCGGAGCTGAGCGACCACGAGATCGAGCAGCGCGAGGACCCGGACGACCGCGACCACGACGGCATCAGCGGCCGCGCGAACCACGACCGTGGCTTCATCGGACGCTTCGGCGTCAAGGCGCAGACCGCGTCGATCGAGGGCTTCATCCGCGGCCCGCTGATGAACCACGCGGGCATCACCTCCAATCCGCTCAGCGAGGAGCAGCGCGCGCGCCTCCCAGTGGACTCGTCGGTGCACCCCACCGCGTCGGTGTGGGACCTGGTCGTCAGCCGGGCGTATGCGCAGGTCGCTGCGCCCGATGGGCCGCTCACCGACGACGACGCCGCGCCCGATCCCGAACTCTCCACCGACGACCTCTTCGACCTCGTCAGCTTCGCCATGCTGCTCGCGGCGCCCGCCGTCGAGGAGCCCGACGCGCAAGCCGTGCGCGGCCGGGACCACTTCGACGCGCTCCACTGCGGTAGCTGCCATACGCCGCGGCTCGTCGGGCCGCGCGGGCCGCTGCCCGTCTACTCCGATCTGCTGCTCCACGACATGGGCCCCGACCTCGCCGATGGGCTCGTGATGAAGCTCGCGAAGGGTACGGAGTTCCGCACTCAGCCGCTCTGGGGGATCGCCGCGACGGGCCCGTATCTGCACGATGGCCGCGCCTCGACCCTCGAGGCGGCGATCCTCGCGCACGGCGGCGAGTCGCAGGCTTCGCGCGACGCCTTCGCCGCGCTCGACGCCTCGGCGCGCGCCGACGTCGTCGCGTTCTTGCTGTCCCTCGGCGGCCGCGCGCAGGTGACGGCCGGCATGCTGCCACCGGGCGCGTCCGTGCCTGCGGTCGGCGCGTACGGCGGTCCGGCGCACGCGCTGTCGGCCTCCGAAGAGGCGGACTTCGTCGTGGGGCGCGCGCTCTTCGACCGTGACCGAGGCGCGGACGAGGGGCTCGGACAGCCGCGCTTCAACGGCGACTCCTGTCGTGCGTGTCACTTCGATCCGGTGATCGGCGGCTCGGGACCGCGCGACGTGAACGTGATGCGACACGGGATTCGCACGGCCGACGGCGCGTTCGTCCCGCCGCCGACTGGCACCATCCTGCACAAACAGACGGTCTTCGTGCGCGAGGCGGTGATCGCGCAGGCGCAGGCCAACGTGTTCGAGCACCGGCAGACTCCGCACCTCTTCGGGCTCGGCTTGATCGACACGATCCCCGTGGACGCCATCCTGGCCAACGCCGATCCCTATGATCTGCTCACGCCCGATGGCATCAGCGGCAAAGCGTCCTGGACCGACGGCGGGCGCCTCGGGCGCTTCGGCTGGAAGGCGCAGGTGCCGAGCCTCGAGGAGTTCGTGCGCGACGCGATGGGCGCCGAACTCGGCATGACGATGAGCTATCGAGTCGGCTTCACGTTCGGGCGTATCTTCGACAACGACGATATCCCGGAGCCCGAGCTCGCCGAGTCGGACGCTGCCGCGATGACGAGCTATCTGCGCTTGCTCGGCCCGCCGCCGCGGACTCCCTCGGACGACCCCGCCGCCGCGCTGCGCGGTGAGTCGGTGTTCGCCGAGGTGGGCTGTGCGAGCTGCCACACTCCCACGCTCACTGGCACGCTCGGCCCCGTGCCGCTCTACTCCGATCTGCTGCTGCACGAGGTGCTCGCGCCCGGGCAGCCCGGCATCGAGGAGGCTTCGGCCGGTCAGACCGAATTCCGCACGGCGCCGCTCTGGGGGCTCGCGCGGACGGCCCCGTATCTCCACACGGGCGAGGCGGACACGCTCGAACAGGCGATCGAGGCGCACGCGGGCGAGAGTCTCGCGTCCGTCGACGCTTATCACGCGCTCTCCGACGCCGACCGCGCGGCGCTGCTCGCCTTCCTGAAGACGCTATGAACCCGCGCGCTCCGCTCGCTCGCGCCGTCTGCGCGACTCTCTGCCTCGCGCTCGCCTCCCTCGGCGCGGGTTGCCCCGCGGACGACGACGCGCCCCTCACGGACGCGGGCGCCGACGCCGGGCGCAGCGACGCCTTCCTCGAGCTGACCGACCCGCTGTCGATGCCGGCTGTCCCGACCGTCTCCGTCGGGAGCTTCTCGTCGGCGACGACCTGCGCCGAGTGCCACCCTCGCTACGTCGAGCAGTGGGCAGTCTCGAATCACGCGTATGCGATGCTCGACCCGCTCTTTCGCGCGCTGACCAAAGTGCGCCAGACAGCCTACGCCGGCGCGCAGGACCGCTTCTGCCAGCAGTGTCACTCCGCGATCGGCACGCGCGGCGGGGAGATTCGGCCCGGCTTCTCCTATGCAGACCTCTCGCCCGTCGTGCTCGAGGGCGTGACCTGCGAGGCTTGCCACAAGGTCTCTGGGATGGAGCGCGAGTTCGACAGCGGGCACGTGCTCGACGAGTCGGGGCCGATGCGCGGGACGCACCCGGAGCCCGCCCCGAGCTCCGCGCACGAGTCCGTCGTGTCGCCGCTGCACGCGACGAGCGAGTTCTGCGGCGGCTGCCACGACGTCACCGAGGCGTCCGGGCTTGAGCTCGAGCGTCCGTACGCCGAGTGGACACAGTCCCCCGCGGCGGCGTCCGGCAGGCAGTGCCAGGACTGCCATATGCCGGAGAGCGTCGGGGAGATTGCCTCGGGAGGACCGCGCACCGACACCGTGCACGATCACACCTTCATCGGCGTCGACCGCGCGCTGACGGCTGACTTCATCCTCGATCCGCTCGCCGCGACCGAGCACGATCGGCGCGTCGAGGCGCTGCTCGCGAGCGCCGCGACCGTGCGCCTCGCGACCGCGCCGTCGGCGCCCGCCGGCTCACTCCTCGACGTCGTCGTCACGGTGCGAAACGAGGTCGAGGGGCACAACCTGCCGACCGGCTCGACGTTCCTGCGGCAGGTCTGGCTCGAGCTGATCGCGACCGACGCGGACGGGACGGTCCTCTACGAGACTGGCACGCTCGACGCCGACGGGGACCTCCGCAATTACTGGAGCGCGCTCGACCCGTACGGCGACGAGGACCTCGTCAGCTTGAGCTCGAGCTTCGTCGACTCGCGCGGTCAGCCGACGCTCTTCCCGTGGCTCGCGAGCGAGCACTACTCGAGCTCGATCCCGCCGCTGCAGGAGCGCTCGTTCACCTACTTCGTGCCGACCGCCGCGGCCGCCGCGGGCCCGATTCACCTCGCCGTGCGGCTGCGCTTCCGCACCGTCGCGCCGTTCTTGCTGCGCGCGCTCGGGCTCGACGCTTCGGTCGACCGCGTGCTGACGCACGACCTCGCGACGGCGGCGACGGACGTCGCGCTGCCCTGAGCGGCGCTGCGCTTGGCCGAGCGTCGTCGGCTCGCCGTCTTTGCGCGGGCCGCGCCGTCCGCTACAAACCGCGCTCGCTCATGTCTCGCCCGTCGTCCACCGCTGCTGCGCTCGTGCTCTGCGCGCTCGCGCTCGGGGCGGGCTGTGGCCACAAGGGCGACGCGGCGACGCACCAGCCGCCTGGGCCTCGCCCCGCCGCGCTCGGCGACGGACGCGCCGCGGAGGACGCCGCCGCCGAGCGCGCGCGCCTCGCAGAGCTCGACAGGGACTACCCGCTCCACGGGCTCATCACGGGTCTGCAGCTCGTCGTGCGCAAGGACGCGAGCCCCGACGCCACGATGCTCGGCTGGCTGCGCATCGGCTCGCGCGTGCGGCTCAAGCGCGAGAAGCTGCGCTCGCCGACCTGCGCGACGGGCTGGTACGAGCTGTATCCGCAGGGCTTCGCGTGCGCGGGCGAGGGCATCGACGTCGGGGAGCAGCCGCCGAACTCGCCGCTCGCCGTGGCCCAAGCCGGGCGCAACGAGGCGCTGCCGTACACCTACTACTACGTGAAGGACGAGCTCGTGCCGTCCTTTCATCAGCCGCCGTCCCGCGACCAGCAGCGCGAGGCGCAGGACTACGCCGACCGCTACGTCGCGCTCCTCGCGCTCGACCCGCGCAAGGCGCAGCGCTTCCTCGATGGCGAGCTGCCCGGCGAGCCCGCGAAGCCGCTCGCCGTGCGGGTGTTCCTGCACCGCGGCTTCTTCATCGCGGGCGCGGGCGTCGACGTGCGCTCGCGGCGGCGCTTCGTGCGCACGGTGCGCGGGCAGTACGTGAAGGAGTCGCAGCTCGAGCCGCGTCCGCCGTCGAGGTTTCACGGCGTCACGCTCGACGCGCAGCACACGCTGCCGCTCGCGTGGGCGGTGCGCGGCTCCGCGCCGATGTCGCAGATCACGCTGCCGGACGGCTCGAGTCGCTTCGCCGACGACGCGACGGTGCCGCCGCTCGAGCGCCTCGCGCTCGTACCGTGGAAGCGCCGCGTGCACTTCGCCGACCGGCAGCTGCACGAGCTTCAGGACGGGCACTTCGTCCGCGACTGGTACCTCGCCGTCGCCGAGCGCATCGATCGCCCGCGCGGCGTCGGC
>CAIUAC010000561.1 GCA_903896985.1 uncultured Sandaracinus sp. | reverse complement strand
TCACCGTGTTGCTACGAACGATTCCCGTGGTGCTCTTTCGGCGAGGCGCCCGTTAGGTGACGGCGAGGGGCGGTTTCGTCGCGCCGCCTGGCTCCGCGTCGCGCGGCAGTGACGAGCGCGCGACAGACAGCTCGCCGTCGTCCGACACCGGCGGCAGACCGCAGGGCCGCTCACTCAACACGAGCTAGAGCGCGCCCAACCCCGTATCCGGAATCGGTAGCGTCGTCGCGTCGACGCTGCGCTCGAGATCACGGAAGGCGACGTCGGAGAGGGCGGTGCCGAGGTCGAAGGTCGCCTCTTGGATGTTGAGGCCGATCGGGCCCGCCGAGATCTCGCCGCGGGTCGCGGTGAAGGTCCCGCCGGGGCCGACTTGCACGCCGAGGAGCGCGCTCCGGGTGATGACGAAGCCCGTCAGCGCGAGGCTCGCGCCCGAGAGCACCGACACTCCGTGACCGAGGCCGCCGAGCGGGCAGGCGGTGCGGCACTCCTCCTCGAGCGAGTCGCGGATGACGACGTTGGCTAGCTGCGCGCGCGTGCCCGGATCGAAGAGGAACAGGCTCACCTCGCGGTTGCGCTCGAGGAGGAGGCGGTCGGCGGTCAGCTGCGCGCCGAGGTTGGCCTCGAGGCCGCGGCCGTAGTAGCCGTCGGCCGCATCGCTGCGCGTGTCGCGGACTACGAGGTCGTGCGCGTCGAGCGTCGCGGTCGCGCCGCTGACGCCCAACCCGAGGACCGACGCGCGCTCAATTAGCACGCGCGTCAGCGTGCTCTGCGCGCCAAAGAGGCTCACGCCGACGCCGAGGCCGCGCGGGCCCGAGGGCGCTGTGTCGCGGACGACGAGGTCCGTGGCGTCGAGGACGGCGCTGTCGCGGCTGACGATTCCCGCGCGGCGGGCGTGGTCGACCTCCACGCGCTCGAGCGTCAGGTGCGCGGTGCCCTCGAGGCTCGCGCCGAGCCCCGAGTTGTCGCCCATCAGCCCCGCGCGCGTGTCGACGATGGCCGAGTCGCTGAGCGTCAGCGCGCCATCCTCCGCGAGGAGCACCGCGGCGCCGCGCGCGCGCTCGATCAGCGCGCCCGTCACGGTCGCCGTCGAGCCGACGCGCACCTCGAGCGCCGGGCTCGCCGCAGCGAGGCCGACCTCGCCCGTGTCACGGATGGCCACGTCGGTCGCCGTCAGCGTCGCGTGCTCGGCGACGAGGATGCCGCCCGCCTCGTCGCCGTCGACGGACGACGCGCTGAGCGTCAGCTGTCCGCCCAGCTGCACCGCGATGCCGAGGCCCGCGCGCAGGGTGCGCCCGCCGGAATGCATCCGAGGCGAAACACGGGGTTGTAGTCGGGCGGATCGGACGGGATCGATGGATCCCACCGAGCCATGGTGCGTCGTGACGAAAGCAACCCGAAGCCTCCGGGCGGAGGAGCGCGATCACGCTGCGTCTTTCCAGCGGGTGCAAGTCCCGTCTCGGTAAGCGTCGGAGCGCCGAGTAGCAGGCCCCAGGTGTCCGGGAGAGATCCTGGCATCCGAGCGGGGCGTCAAGAGCCCGTCAGGCGGCGCAAGCCGTGCAGCGGGGAGCGAGCACACGGGCC
>CAIUAC010000560.1 GCA_903896985.1 uncultured Sandaracinus sp. | reverse complement strand
GACCGCGACGGCGATGGAATCCTCGACAACGTCGATGAGTGCCCGGACGATCCGGAGGACTTCGACGCCTTCCAGGACGAGAACGGCTGTCCGGAGGATCAGGACACCGACGGCGACGGCATCACGGACTCGCACGACGCGTGCGTCGCGGAGCCCGAGGACGTCGACGGCTACATGGACACCGATGGCTGTCCCGAGCCCGACAACGACGTCGACGGCATCCTCGACGGCGCCGACCGCTGCGGTAACGATCCCGAGGATCCGGACGGCTTCCAGGATACCGATGGCTGCCCGGATCGCGACAACGACACCGACGGCCTCCCCGACGTCGCCGATCGCTGTCCGAACGAGCCTGGCCCAGAGAGCGAACAGGGCTGCCCGCGCGTCTACCAGGACGTGCAGATCACCGGGACGGCGATCCGGATCAACCAGATGATCCACTTCGAGTTCAACCGCGCGGTCATCCGTCCGGAGTCCTTCGGCATCCTCAACACGGTCGCGCAGGTCCTCCGCGACTTCCCAGCCATCGCGATCGAAGTGCAGGGGCACACCGACAGCCGCGGCAACGACGCGTTCAATATGCGTCTGTCTGCGGAGCGCGCGGAGGCCGTGCGGACGTACCTCGTCGGCCAAGGCACGGCGGAAGGGCGCCTGACCTCTCGCGGCTACGGCGAGACGACGCCGATCGAGTCCAACCGCTCGTCCACCGGCCGTGCGGCCAACCGTCGTGTCGAGTTCGTTCGTACGGACCCGGGCGCGACTGCTACTCCCTAGCCCGCAGCGAGATGTCGCTCGGGGGCTATTCGTTTGTCGTCGACTGTGTCCGGTTTCGTGGACGGAGAGACTAGATCATGAACGTGCGTCACATCGTCGGCTTCGCGCTCGCGCTAGCCCTGCTCGGACTCGCGTCGAGCGCCTCTGCGCAGCGTCCGCTCCAGCAGGTGCTGGACCTGAACCGGCAGGGCATGGAGGCGTACAACAACCTCGAGATCGACACCGCCGTCGCGAAGCTCGAGGAGGCGGTCCGCGTCGCTCGGGCAGGAAACGTCACGGGCGCACCGCTCGCGCGCACGTTCCTGAACATGGGCATCGTTCAGGTCGGCGGCCTCACCGACAACGCCTCGGGCTTGCAGTTCTTCACGCAGGCGCTCCAGGTCGACGCGAACATCCAACTCGACCCGCTGACGAGCACCCCGGATATCCAGACGGTCTTCAACCTCGCACGGCAGCGCGCGGGCGCCGGTCGCACCGGACAGACTGGCACCGGGCAGACTGGCACCGGGCAGACTGGCACTGGGCAGACTGGCACTGGGCAGACTGGCACTGGGCAGACTGGAACGGGGCAGACCGGCACTGGCACAGTTCGGCCGCCGACGCCCACGCCCCCGTCGACGGGCGGAGATATCCCCCACACGCCAGTGCCCGAGCAGCTCTCGCAGACCGCCGTCCCGGTCTTTCTGGAGGTTCCTCCGGAAGCCCAGGTTGCCCAGGTTTACGTCTATTACAAGTCGCAGGGCATGCGCGAGTATCGCCGCGTCGAGATGGCGCGGATGACGGGGGGCTACGGCTACGAGATCCCCTGCACCGACGTCTTCGAGCCCGAGGTCTCCTACTACATCGTCGTCTTCGCGCCCGACGGCTCGCCGGTCGGCTCCGCCGGAACGCAGCGGCAGCCCGTTCGCGTGCCGATCGTCGCGACGCGCACTCAGCCTGAGCCTTCGCTTCCGGGGCGCGCGGCGCCGCAGCAGTGTTCCGCCGACGAGGAGTGCCCGCCCGGGATGGCCGGGTGCAGCCATGGCGGCGGGGGCGGTCACGGCAGCGGCGGCATGGGCGATACCTGCTCGCGCGACGGCGACTGTGGTGAGGGGCTGATCTGCGAGGATGACCTCTGCACGGCGGGTAGCCGCGGCGACGGCGAGGGCGGCGGAGGTGGCGATGAGCCCGGCACGCCGAGCGATCAGGCGCGCTTCTTCATCGACTTCGGCGGGACGATCGGCTTCGGCTACGTCTCGGGCGGCGCCGCCGATCAGGGGCCGCTGCTGACGTTCAACGATCCCAACACCGGCACCGACGACATCGACCCGCTGACCGGGGCACTTCCGGTGGCAGGCGAGGGCTCGCTCACGCCCTTCCAAGACTGTCTCGCGGACGACCAGGGCTTCTTCCCGGACGACACCGGCACGCGCGCGACGGGCTGCAATGTGCGCGTCGAGACCCCCGGCTTCCTCGCCGCGGTCGCCCTGCGCGTCGGCTTTGGTTACTACGTCATCCCGCGCCTCGCGCTCTCCGCGCAGTTGCGCTTCCAGGTCGCGACGATCGACGGCGCAGGCGGCATGGGCGCGGGCGGCGGCGCGGGTACGCTCGCCAACTTGCTGATCGGGCTGCGCGCGCAGTACCTCGTCACGGACCCCGCCGCGACCGAGGGGCTCTTCGTGGCACCCTTCATCGGGACGAGCGTCGGCCAGATCCAACTGCGCCCTGACCAAGCAGGTCAGGACGAGCCCTTCCTGCGCTCCGGCCTCAACGGCGTGCAGCTCGGCTCGGTGATCGGCTACCACATCGTGAAGAACTTCGGCATCGTCGCGACGCCCGAGGTGCACATCCTCTTCCCGGACTTCCTGTTCGACTTCGACGTGACGATCGGCGCGCAGGTCTCGTTCTGACGAACGCGCTCGCGTCGTACGCCTAGGCGCCGACGAGGCGCGCTCGGCGCACGACGCGAGAGGTCGCGAACTGAAACAGCGCCTTGCAGCACTCGAACGAGCCGAGGCGCGTCTCCTCGACGACCTCGCGCACGCAGCGCTTGCCGTCGACGTTGGAGAGCACGGCGCGCTCTTCGCGGGAGAGCCTGTCGAGGTCGATCCCCGCGATCACGTCGTGGTTTCGCTCGAACACGACGTCGAAGTTGTGAATCTGCTCCTCGATCAGGCGCCACTCGTCCACGCGGCGTAGGCCCTCCATCAGGATCGACGCGATCGGCAGCCCGAGGCGCGCTGACTCGGCCTCCGGTCGCGTCGCAAAGCGCGCGAAGCGGTAGCGGCCGTCGTTCCAGCGCAGCACGTCGTACACGAGCTCGCTCGTCTGCCGCACGAGCGCGCGCCGCAGGTCGTCCTCGGTGATGTAGCCGAGCTTCACGAGCTGATCGCCGAGGAGCTTGCGAGGCCCGCTGTGCTTCTGCGGCTCGACTCGGCTGCGGAGCAGGTGCTCGAGATCCTCGCGCTCGAGCAGCTCCTCCTCGAGCAGATAGCGGCCGAGCAGGAACTCCGGATTGACGCCCCGCGCGCTCGCGAGCTCCACGAGCCCTCCGCGCAGGGAGATCCAGGCAGTCTGCTTTCCGCGCTCGACCTCGAGCACGCCGCTCTGCTGCTGCATCTGCATCAGTTGCAGCACGTCGCCGAGGCTCACGTGCTCGATGCGCCCCTCGAGCGCGACGATGCCGAGCGTGCCCGGCGACTGCGCGGCGGCGCGCGCGAGCATCGCGACGAAGGCCTCCGAGCCGTCGGCGAGCAGCGCCCCCGTGAGCGTCGCGGCGTCCACCTCGATCCCAGTGGCGTGCGCGATCGCCGGCACCAGGCCGTCGGCGAGCGTGCCCGCGGCCTTGACGGCGCCTTCGGTCCGCAGGCGGCGCAGCACATCAGGATCCGAGCCGCGCTCGGCGGCCGGTGGGAGGCTCGACGCCCGTCCGAACGAGCCCGTGTCGAGGTCGACGCCGAAGGGCGGCGCGCTCGGTCGCATGCCTGCTTCCGTCGTCTCCTCGGCGGAGTCGAAGAGGTGCGTGCCGGGCGAGGTCTGCGCGGGCGGCGGTCGGTCGAGCGCGTGCGCGGTGACGGCGAGCAGCGCCTCTGGTGAGAACGGCTTGTTGATCGCGTCCACGGCGCCCGTCTGCGACATGAACTGGCCCGCGATCTTCTCAGCGCGCGCGCTCATCAGGACGATCGGGACGTGTCGGAGGTTGGCCACCCCGCGCAGCGCCATCGCCATCTGAAAGCCGTTCATGCGCGGCATCACGAAGTCGACGAGCACGAGATCGGGCGGCTGCCGCTGCGCCTCTTCGAGGCCGTCTTGGCCGTCGGAGGCGAGCACGACGTCGTAACCCGCTCGGCTCAGCGTGCGCTCGACGACCTTGAGCACGGTGCTGCTGTCATCGACGACGAGGACGCGAGGCGGCATGGGCTGCCCGCGACTCTACACAGGATCGGCGTGACTGCGTGACCGGATCAACCGCCGTTGCCGAGTTGTCCTGCTGGAGCAGGCATCGGCGCGATCGTGCCCGCGTGTCGCCGGAACGCGAACGCGGCCTCCGAGACCCAGAAGCGCAGCAGGTCCGCGATGACCGGCGAGGTGCGCGCGAGCGTCGCACCGTCGATCCCGACGAACTCTCGCTCCGTGCGGCGCAGCACCTCGACGCCCGCGTTCAGCTCATCACCGACGAGGAGCGCAGCGCGGTTCGCCGTCTGCTGTAGCGCGCGCGCCCACGACGGGAAGTCCGGCGCGGGGCTGCTGACGTACTGCGCGGCAAGCTCCTCCAGCGTCTTTCGGTTGCGCCTCGAGAGCGCCTTGCCGATGCGCTTGCTCTGATCGTCGAGGAAGTCTTCGCTCGTCAAACCTTGGCCAAACGTCGGCGCGACCGTGCGCGCCGCGGCCGCGAGCACGACCTCGACCTCGCGCGGGGTGAGCTTGTCGATGGTCGCGATCCCACGGGCGATGTTCGCGAAGACGCGCGAGAGCGCGAACACCTGCTGCGGCTCCGGAAGCTCCGTGAGGCCCACCGGCACGATCACCGAGATCGGCTCCGAGAGCTCGATCGACACGCCTCGCCCGCGCGCGCGGTGCGCATAGAGGTCG
>CAIUAC010000559.1 GCA_903896985.1 uncultured Sandaracinus sp. | reverse complement strand
CGAGTGCGCGTGACGTTCACGGGCGCAGAGCACTCGGGCGTGGCGTATCTACGCCGCACCTGCGGCGACGCGACGACGGAGCTCGGCTGTGTCGCGTTCGCCCCGGCCGCGAGCGGCGCGCCCCCCGGCCCCGGTCCCGGCCCCCGGCCCGGCCCGATGCCCTCGCCCTCCGTCGCGCCGACCGCGCCGGTCGTCCCGACGCTCGACGTCACCGTCGAGCCGGGCACCTACTACCTCGTCATCGACGGCGCGCGCGCCGGTCAATTCGGCGCGGTGCAGGTCAACGTACAGGTCGATGACCTCGCCGCGCTCGACCATATGTGCCGCCAGGCGCCGGTCCTGCGCGCGGGTCAGTCCGTCAGCGGCAGCACCGCGGCGAGCACCGACCGCTTCCAGGCGACGTGCGCCGAGGGCGCGCAGAGCCCCGACGAGCTCTATCGGATCACGCTCACGCGCCGCTCGGTCGTGAAGCTCTCGCTCTCGTCGGACTACGACGCGGCGCTCTACCTCCGGCGCGACTGCACGCAGCAGAGCACGGAGCTCGCGTGCAACGACGACGCCGCCGACAACCGCCACTCGTACATCGAGACGACCCTCGATCGAGGGACGTACTACGTCGTCGTGGACGGCTTCCGCACGGGAAATCAGGGCACGTTCAACCTCGACTACCAGGTCCAGAACGCCCCCTGAGGTCGCTCAGGCCGCGCCGTGCGACTCGCTCTCGGTCGCACGGCTCGCGCCCACCTCCGGCGGATGGCTCGGGCCCGGCTCGGTCGCCGGGCTCGGCGTCTCGTCAGTCGCATGGCTCGCCGCCTCTTCGATCACGCGGGCTGCGCCCTCGTCGAGCGCCGCGGCGGGGGGCTCGTTGACGGGCGGCGCGTCCTCGGCCGCAGGTGCAGCCGCGGCGGGCTCGGGGACGTCTACGCGCAGCTCGTCGAGCGCCGCGACGGCGTTGCCGAGGATGGCGTCCCGCGTACGGAGTTGCTCCTCGGCGGGCGGCGGCCAAGCGCCGTAGTCCGCCTCCTCGCCGGGACCGCTGCGGTCCACCCAGTACGCCCGGCGCTCGCGCACATCGACGTGCACGAAGACGCTGTTCGGGTAGTAGCCGACGCCCGTCTCGTCGAACGAACGCGCGAAGTCGCGGAGCGCCTCGCGGGAGACGCCTCGCACGCGCAGGTCGAGCGCGCGTCCGTGATGGTGTCGACTGCCGACGCGCTCCGTCGGGCGCCAGCCAGAGATCAGCTCGATCGGCTTGCCGGCGTAGTGCGCTGCGATCTGGGCGACGCGCGGCACGAGCCCCGCCTCGAGCCGGAGGACGCCGTCGACCACAAAGGCGGGATCTGCGGGAGTCTCTCCGCGACGCGGGCGACGCGTGAGGCGGCGCGCATAGGCTCGAATGGCGGCGGCGGTCGGGGCCTCGAGCCCGTGCGGGCGCCCGAGCACGCTGAGCGTCTCGAGCGCGGCCGGCACCGGGCGGCCGTCGCAGAACGTGAGCGAGACCTGCTGCGTCTCGTGCGCCGCGCCATCGATGCGCACGAGCTCCGTCGGCGGCGAGAAGCACGGCGGCGGAGGCGCCCGACGTCGACGCCGCGGCGCGGCCGCGACGCGCGCAGGAGGCGGCGCGTGCGCGGCGACGGGGACTGACGCAGGCGCGGCAGCCTCCGCGTGCGCGGCGAGGTGGACTGACGCAGGCGCGGCAGCCTCCGCGTGCGCGGCGGGG
>CAIUAC010000558.1 GCA_903896985.1 uncultured Sandaracinus sp. | reverse complement strand
GCTGCGCCTCGCCGTGCGCGAAGCCGGGCGCTCCGTCCTCACGCGTCCGCTCGGCAACGTGCGCAGCGGCACGACGCGCGTCGTAGGCTTTCGCGTGCAGCCCGGCGTGCACGTCTATGCGGTCGAGGTCTCGGGGCAGACGAGCGAGGGGCGCGCGCGCCTCACCTTCGAGACGACCGTCACCGCCTCGCGCGGCTTGCAGATCTTGCTCCGCAAAGAGGACGTGGATCTCGAGCGGCGCTCGATGCGCTTCACGCTGACCAACCCCGCGGCGCGCGCGGTGCTGACGATCCTCGACGGCGCGGGCTCACAGATGCACGCGGGCACGACGGACCTCGGCGGTGCCGCGCCGAACACTCCGCTCAGCGTCACCTGGCCGGCGCTCCAGCGCGCGGCGGGCAAGCTGACGATTCGCGTGTTCGACACCTCGGACTCGTGGACCGAGATGGAGGTCGTGCCGTTCAGCGTGCAGATCCCGCACGAGGACGTCGCGTTCGAGACGGCGAGCGACGTCGTCCGCTCGACCGAGGAGCCGAAGCTCGAGGCGGCGTATCAGCGCATCCTCGCCGCGGTGCGCGAGCACGGCGCCGACCTCCAGGCGAAGCTCTACGTGCTCGGCTACACGGACACCGTCGGCAGCCCGGCGGACAATCAGCGCCTCTCCGAGCGGCGCGCGCTCTCCATCGCGCGCTGGTTCCGACGCCGGGGCGGGCTCGCGATCGGAGTGCTCGCGCGTGGGCTCGGCGAGACCTCGCTCGCGGTGTCCACGCCCGACAACACCGACGAGGCGCGCAACCGCCGCGCGGAGTACATCGTCGGCGCGCAGCCGCCGATCGCGGGCGCGTTTCAGTCCGTGCCGTGAGCGCGCGGCGGGCTAGACGCTGACCTCCGCCTTGATGTGCGGGTGTGGGTCGTAGCCCTCGAGCGCGAAGTGCTCGAAGCGGAAGTCGAAGAGCGACTTGACCGAAGGGTCGAGGGTCATGCGAGGCAAGGCGCGGGGCGCGCGCGTCAGCTGAAGGCGCGCCTGCTCGACGTGGTTCTTGTAGAGATGGACGTCGCCGAAGGTGTGCACGAATTCGCCCGGCACGAGCCCCGTGACGTGCGCGAGCATCTGCGTCAGCAGCGCGTAGCTCGCGAGGTTGAAGGGCACGCCGAGGAAGAAGTCCGCCGAGCGCTGGTAGAGCTGACAGCTGAGCGCGCCGTCCTGCACGTAGAGCTGAAAGAGCGTGTGACACGGCGGGAGCGCGACCTCGTCGGCCTCGCGCGGGTTCCAGCCGGTGACGATCAGGCGGCGGCTGCTCGGGTTGACGCGAAGCTGCTCGACGAGGCGCGCGAGCTGATCGACACCGTCGCTCGCGTAGCTGCCGTCGGCGCGCTTGGTCGCGCCAAAATTGCGCCACTGATGGCCATAGACGGGCCCGAGATCGCCCGCCGCGCGACCGAAGCGCGCCGTCTGCTCGGGCGTCGCCCACTCGTCCCAGATGCGCACTCCCGCCGCTTGCAGCGACGCGACGTGCGTGTCGCCCCGCAAGAACCAGAGCAGCTCGTGGATGATCGACTTCGTGTGCAGCTTCTTCGTCGTCAGCAGCGGAAAGCCGTCCTGCAGATCGAAGCGAAGCTGCGCGCCGAAGAGACCGAGCGTGCCAGTGCCGGTGCGGTCTTCGCGCTCACGCCCGCGCTCGAGCAGCGCGGACAGGAGCTCCAGATACTGCCGCATCGCTAGGGCGCCGGAGACGTGGGCACGTCGTCGCCCACCGGCTGCGCGCCTTGCACCACGCGATAGCGGTGTCCGACGGGTACGGTGAACGTCTCGCTCGTGAGCGCCGCGTCGGGCCAGCGCACGGTGACGCTCGCCTCGCAGCTCGCGCCGAGGCCGGCGTGCACGATCAGGTCGTTCTGCGCGCCGTAGTGCCCGTAGCCGCCGCCGACCTCGAAGGTCTGCGTCGTGCCGCCCGCCGTCACGGACACGCGCGCGCCGATCGCGCCGTGGTTCGTGCCGGTCGCGCCGACCAACGCGAGCTGCACGAAGTTCTGCCGAGGCGAGATGTTCTCGAAGTAGCGCACCTGCGTCGTCGCGTAGCAGTCGTCGGGCCCGGTCGCGTCGCAGCGCGCGCGCGAGTGCCCGACGATCACGTCGAGGTCCCCATCGCGATCGAAGTCCGCGACGACCACGCCATGGCTGCGGTGGTGATCGATGCCCAGCTCGATCGGCACCGACTCGAACTGCCCCGGCGTGCTCTGGTGATAGAGCATCCCGTGGTTGCCCGCGTAGTCGGAGCCGCCGAGGTAGAAGTCGCGCCAGCCGTCGCCGTCGAAGTCGAGCACGGCGGCCGTCATGATGCCCTCGTCCCAGCCGCCACCGCCCGTGTGCGGCACATCCCAGCCCTGCGACGCGCGCCCCGGGCGCTCGAAGCGGACGTCGGGCTCCCCGGTGTTGATCAGCCACTCGGCGCGGTCGGCGCCCTCGCCTGCCCACCAGTGCTGGATCTCGGTCGTCAGCAGGTCGGTGTCGCCGTCGTTGTCGATGTCGGCGCAGACCGTCGTGCCGGAGTTGCCCCCGAGGCGGAACGGGTTGCGGTCTTGATCGTGAGTCCAGCTCGGGGGAGTCGGGCAAGTCAGCGCGGGCGCGGGCACGTCCGCGCAGCCGTCCGCCGTGCGATTCGCGGCGCAGTAGCAGCGGGCAAACTGGTTGTCGGACCACGCCTGATCGGCGTCGAACGCGTAGCCCGAGACGACGCTACGGTTGGTGAAGCTGAGCGCGCCGTCGGCGCCGCGCGCGCCCTGGAAGAGCAGGTTCGGCGCCCGCCCGTAGCTCGCCGCGAGGAGCTCCGTGGTGCCGTCGCCGTTGAGATCGCAGGCGGCCGCGGACCAAGAGCGTGCGTGCGCGAGGCCGTTGTCGAGCGCGCTGATGGCGCTCCAGCGCTGTGTGGTGAGCCCGGACGCGTCGGTGATGTCGGTGAAGGAGCCGGTGCCGTCGCCGCGATAGAGTCGCGACTGCGCGCCGGGCACGTCGCCGCCGTTCTCCGCGACCCAGAGATCGAGGTGCCCGTCGCGATCGGCGTCGATGAACGAAGCGCCCGCGGGGGTGTCGGCGCCCGTGAGGCGGAGCGCGCTCCCCTCCGGCCCGAGCACGAAGTGGCCCGTGCCGTCGTTGAGCAGCAGCTCGCTCGTCTCACCGAGCACGGCGACGGGGTCGGTGCGCGTCAGGCCCTGATAGACGTCGAGGTCGCCGTCCTCGTCCACGTCGCCGAACGCCCAGACCTCGCCCGGCCGACCGACGCCGGGCGCCTGCGGCAGGCGCGGCGTGCGGATGCCGGAGCTCTCCGTGACGTCCTCGAAGGTGCCGTCTCCGCGGTTGCGGAGCAGCCAAGTGACGCGAGTCCCCATCACGAAGTCGTCGTGCCCGGTGCCGACCGCGCGAATCGCGAGATCGACGAAGCCATCTCCGTTGAAGTCGATCGCGTTGATCCGCTGCCCGAGCGCGCCCGCCTCGACGAGGCCGCTCGTCGCCGTCGCGTCGCGAAAGACGGGCCGTACGCCGTCCCAGGGAGTCGCGGCCGGATCGCACACGGCGACCGGCGCGCAGAGTCCGTCGGACGCGCCGCACGTATAGCCGGAGTCACAGCTGACAGCGGCGCAGCGGTCGACGGGCGGCGCGTCATCATCGCCGCACGCACAGAGAAACAGGGCGCAGAGGCCGAATCCGAGCGACACCGAGCGAGCGGTTGCGGTGAGAAGCATGGGCCGATGGTAGCATCCGGCCGACGCGAAGAATCCTGGCGACCGTCGTCGTCCTTCTCGCGGTCTGCCAGAGCGCCGGCGCCGGGCAGCCTCGGCGGCATCGACGACCGCAGCAGCCGAGCGCCGCAGACGCGACCCAAGCCGCGAATGACGCCTCCGCGCGTAGTCGCTTCGACGCGGGCTTCACGTTCGACGATGCGGGCGGCTTCGAAGAGGCTCGGACCGAGCTCCAGGCGCCTTGAGAGCCATCACACCGGCATCGGTTCCCGCACGACTGCCGCTCAGCGAATGAGCGGCAAGCGTCGCTTGCCCGCACCCTCGCGCGCCTGCGCGGGGGTCGCTGAGAGCGTGTCGTACACGGCCAATCCATCAGCGCCGACGCGTCCGAAGCTGAGCACGCCCGTCGGGCACGCTTGCACGCACGCCGAGCAGCGCACGCACTGCGGATCCTCCATCGGCGCGCCGCGACTCGCGAAGCCCATCACGTCGACGCCCTGGTGACAGACGCTCGTGCAGACGTTGCACGAGATGCACTTCGGTTTGTCGGCGAAGATCCGAAAACGCGTGAACCGCGCGTACACATTCATCAGCGCGGCGAGCGGGCAGGCGAAGCGACACCACACCCGCCCGGACGCCCAGAAGTAGAAGCCGACGCCCACGATGCCTGACAAAAACAGGTCGACGAAGTGATAGTAGTCGACGTGCACGCCGAAGAGGTGCGCGTCGCTGAGCGCCGCGTAGAACCACTTGCCGAGGTGCCGCCCGACGACGGAGTGCGGCCAAGTCCACGAGACGAGGCGCATCACGAAGAGGAGCGTGACGACGCCGAGAATCCCTTGGCCGACGAGGTTGAGGCGATTCCAGAGCGGTCCGTGCGGCATCTTCTCGCGCTCGGTGTCGCCGAGCGTCTCGGCGAGCGCGCCGCACGAGCAGAGGAAGCCGCAATACGCCCCTTTGCCCCAGCGCCAGACCATCAGCGGGATCACGACGAAGGTCTGCACCCCGCCGATCGCGAGCCACCAACCCATCGGTTGCGCGGTGAAGGCGTTCCAGATGAAGAGCGGCCACGCGAGGATGAACCCGCAGGAGCGCCAATACTCGCGCCCTTGCGGGTCCCACGGCACCACGGGGAAGAGGTTGTCGGCGACGGTCTTCCACGCGCCGTGATCGAAGGCGCCGAGGTGCCCCAGCCACGGCAGCAGGAGATACGGCAGCAGAAACAGCGGGCCGACCTGCACGGAGATCAGCGTGAGAGTCTGCGCGGTGACGTAGGGAGTTCGACGGCGCCGGATGCGTGCCATTCCGAACGCGACGACCGCGACGGAATACGCGAGCGAGTAGTAAAAAGCGGGCTGTCCGAGCGAGATGCGGAGTGTGCCGAAGACCGTCGCGGGGTCGCGCCCGAGGTCCGCGAGCGCGCCGGGCACCCAGTATGGGAACCAGCGGTGCTGCACGAAGAGCGCGTTGAGCGTGCCATTGCCCTTCCACAGGCCGAGGAAGGTGCAGAGCGCGACGAACGCCGCCAAGCCCGCCGCGGCGCGGAGCGTCCGCTCGCCGCGAATCGGCACTCCCGAGCGCCGAAAGAAGTCGAGCGGCGCCTCGCGCCCGATCAGGACGAAGACTTGGTCGCTCGGCACCGCTTCTGTTCGAACGGCCTCTCCTGCTGCGCCGACCTCGAGCGTGACCGCTTCGGGGCGAATCTCCCGCACCTGCGCGCTCGCCAAGAGGCGGAGTCGCGGGGCGTCGCCGGGCGCGCGCGCGAGCGCGTCGAGGCTCATGAGATTGTCCGGCTTGAGGCGCGTGAGCGCGGCGCTGCGGTGCGCGAGGGTGACGCGCGCGCCGGCGTCAGCGAGCGCGATCGCAGCCTCCGCCGCGCTGTCGCCTCCGCCGACGACGAGCACGGATTTGCCCATGAAAGAGGCGGGATCGAGCAGTCGATGGCGGACGTGATCGCCGTCCTCGCCGGGCACGCCGAGCGTGCGATGGGCGCCGCTGCGGCCGAGCGCGACGACGACGCGGAGCGCGCGCACCTCCGTGGTGACGCCGCTGGCCGCCCCGTGTACGACGAGCTCGCCGCGGCGCGACTCGACGTGCGTGACGTGCAGCGTGCGCGGTTCGATGCCGGCGCTCACGCGCTGCGCCTCGAGGTCGGCGAAGAGCGCCTCTTTGGTGTCACCGCGGATCACCAATTCGCTCGCTGGCTCGAGCGCGAGCGGATAGGTGAAGATGGGCTTTCGCGCCGGGAAGTCCGTGATCGTCGCGAGCGACAGCCTCGACTCGAGGACGACGAACGAGAGCCCCGCCTTCTTCGCCTCGAGCGCCGCCGAGAGGCCGGCGACTCCACAGCCGAGGATCGCGAGGTCGGACACGTCGGTGTCCTGCCCGCGGCGCGCGGCGAACTCGGGCTCCGACAGCAGCGCGCGCACAGCCTTTGCACCGGATTCGGCCGCAAATTTCAGGAGCGGGACGCCCGCGAGGTCCCCGACGACGCGCAGCCCGGGGACGCGCGTCAGCCCGCCTTCGCGCACCTCGGGGAGCGACTCGACCCGGCCGGCGGGCCATCT
>CAIUAC010000557.1 GCA_903896985.1 uncultured Sandaracinus sp. | reverse complement strand
GGGCATCGCCCCGTCCGGTTTCTGGGGGGTTCGTCGCCCGTCGTCGTGGAGGTCGGTCAGGAGATATCGGAGGGCGGTCAGGCGCTTTCGCGGGTCATCTCGATCATCGTGCGGCGGAAGCCGAGGCGCTCGAAGAGCTCCTGCGCCGCTGTGTTCGTCGCGGCGGTGTGCAGGACGACGCGTGGCGCGCCTTTGGTTTGGAGCTGAGCGATCGCAGCCCTGGCGAGCTCCGTCGCGGTCCCGCCTCGTCGCGCGTCCGGCTCGACCCAAATATCGTGGAGCGCGCCGCACGCGTCGAGCAGGTTGTTCCAGTCGCGCTCCTCGAGCCGCGCGTACACGTAGCCAACGATCGTCTCGCCGCGTGTCGCGACCAGGAGCACGACCTCGGCGCGATCGAGCTCCTGCCCGAACCACCACGCGTAGCCCTCCTCGACACGCTCGGGCAAGAAGAACCGCGCTGCGTCGAACGCGTGATGCATGCGCACGAGCTCGCCGGCCAGCCGAGCGACCGCGGGGAGATCGGCGCGCTCACACGTGCGCACGGAGATCGCAGGGTCCATGGGCGGACCCTATCAAAGTCCTCTCGGATGCGCCGCGCGAGAGGCTGGCATGGCGCGGTTCGCGTCGCCCGCGAGGAGCTCGAGCAGCATCGTCTCGTGCGAGCGGCTCGCGCGCATGCTCAGTGCCTCGCGTCGGTGGCGGGCGCCGGCTACCATGCGTCGACGCAACCTCTGGAGAATCGATGCTTGCTTTTGATTGGCTTCGCCGCGTGTCGTTCGTCCCTGCGCTGATCGGCCTCGTGCTCGTCGTCAGCTGTGCGCCGGCGGGCATCTGCGACGGCTTCGACTCGATGGCGCGCACCGAGCACTTCGTGATCCCCGAGTGGCACGCCGCTGAGATCGCCGTCGCGGCGGACGCGGGCTACGGGCGCACCTGCCAGATGGAGTGCGGGTGGCTGGCCGCAGGCGGGACGCAACCGGTACGCTCGTGCAGCGTCGGCGGTCCGGCCGACGGTGGGGTGGCCCTCACCTGCACGTTCGCCAACGTCTGCCGCTGAGGTAGGCGCTGCGTGTATCCGATCCGGATACACTTCTGCGCGCCAGGCGCTCGACCTTGGGCGACGATCGACGCCGCGGAACGGCTCAACCTTGGTCGCCGTCGCGAGGGTGATGACCGCCGCGGCGCTCGCGTCGATGGCGAGGCGACGGTCGATCTCGGCCTCGCGCAGGGCGTCGAGGCGGGGCTGAACGAGGGCGAGCGCCTGCTGAGCGGCGCGCTCGTCGGGGGAGAGCGTGTCGGTGTCTTGAATGTTGGGCATGGTCTGGTTCCTTGTGATGAGAGAGGTTGATGAGCCGCAGCCAGTTCCGCGCTGCGCCCCCCTCATCGGACCCAGTCCGGGCGGTTGCGCGAAAAGCGACGCCCACCAGCACGAGCACCGCCGGTCGGCGCGGACGCCGATTTGAAGGGGTTCGAGTTCACCAAGTCGCAGCTGGCCGCGATTTCGAGGGGTTCGAGTTCCAGAAATCGCCGCTGACGGCGACTCCGGAGGGGAT
>CAIUAC010000556.1 GCA_903896985.1 uncultured Sandaracinus sp. | reverse complement strand
GCCGAGAGGCGATTGAGACTGGAAGCGCCCACGGCCCATGGTGAGTTCGCCGTCCCTGGTGCCGACCGCGACCGCGTCGGGAGAGGCCCAGTCGTCCGCCGCGCCACTCCCCGTCGAGGAGTGGAAGGTGCTCGTCGGCGGCCTCACGCGCGAGTGCCTGAAGACCACCTTCTTCTTGAGCCGCGACGACGAGCGTGGTCTCAGCAGCCAGTCGGGCCGGAGCGACTGGAACGATCGCATGAGCGGCTACGACGCCGTCGACAGCGCCGAGGCGAGCGGCCGCCATGGGCGCGACCGTGCGCTCGAGGCGCTCGGCACCGTCGAACCGACGTCGGGTGCGTCGCTCGCCGACGTCGTGACCCGCGCGCTCGCGGTCGTCGGGGCGCTGAGTGAGGCGCGCGAGTGCTACCCTCGAAAGGGCGTCTCGTTGGTGGTCGGCCCGCGACGGAAGCTCGCTGCGGGCTCCTCTACTCCTCGCTGAGAAAGGCACACTCTCATGTCCGACTCCATTCTGCTCACTGGCGCCTGTTTCGAAGAACAGGCCGAGCTCCTCGTCCCGTCCGATGACGGAATCGCCATGTGTCTCCTGCTCCTCGATCGGTCTGGCTCGATGCAGCCGCACGGCGACACGCCGCGGCTGTCGGCGAACGAGCTCATCGACACGCTCAGGAAGGCGCCCGGGGCCGCGCAGACCGTCTTTGCGCTGCTCACCTTCGGGGACACCGTGAGCGTCGATGGCGCGCCAGCCCGTGCCGACCGCGCCCTGCCGCTCGCGCGCTACGTCGCCAATGGGAATACGGCGCTGTACCAGGCGACGCACGATGCGCTGACCCTCGGCATCGCCTTCCGGGATTTTACGCAGAAGCGCTTCGGCACGCCGGCGCGAGTCGCCATCTCCATCATCTCCGATGGTGCTGACACCGCCTCGGGCGAGATGGCCGAAGAGGCTCGCCGCCTCGCGGAGATCGGCCGCGGACACGGCTTCGCCTTGCAGGCGATCGGGCTCGGTATCGACGCCAAGAGGCTCGCGCTCGACCTCGGCTTCACGCCGGGACTCGCGCACTCGGCGCCGGCGTCGATGGCGGGTCTGCGCGACTCGGTCCGACGAACGGGCATGAGCTTTTCGAATACGATGATGGGAGCTCGGGGCCCGCGGCGGCCGCCCAGCAACTGACACTCCTCGGCGGCGCCGGGCAGGTCCAGACGTCTCGCTTCGCGTAGAATCGGTCGTCGGCTCTTGTCTCCGGACGCTCGACGAGCGAGGGTTTGCCTATGAGAACTCTCATCGAGCGGCTGTGCGCGGATGACTGCGCGGGGCGCGCGACCGGGACCGCCGGCGGGCTCCTCGCGCGGAGCATCGTAGTCGACGCGCTGCGCGGCGCCGGGCTCGACCCGCACGAGCAGGCGCTCCCCGACATCGGCGGCGCGAACGTCCTCGCGACGGTGCGCGGATCGCTGGACCGCTACCTGCTCGTAGGCGCGCACTTCGATCATCTCGGGCAGAGCGGCTCGGTCATCTATCGCGGCGCGGACGACAACGCGGCTTCCGTCGCCGTGCTCGTCGAGGTCGCGCGCGCGCTCGCGCTGCGTCCGCCCGAGGGGCGTGGAGTCATCTTCGCCGCGTTCGACGCGGAGGAGCCGCCTCACTTCGTGACTGAGAACATGGGCTCGGTGGTGTTTGCGGCGCACCCGACGGTGCCGCTCGCGCAGATCGACCTCATGGTGTGTCTCGAGCTGATCGGGCACGCGCTCGGCCCGGCGGGTACGCCGACGGCAGTGCGTGAGTCGATGTTCGCGCTCGGTGGGGAGCGCAGCGTCGGCACGCTCGCGCAGCTCGAGGCGCACGCGACGAGCGAGCCGGGACTGCTGATTCGGCCGGCCGACGCCGAGCTGATCCCGCCGCTCAGCGACTACTTCGCCTTCTGGGCGCAGCAGCGACCGTTTCTGCTCCTCACGGGCGCGCGCAGTCGCCACTATCACTCACCCACGGACGTACCGGCCCACCTCGATTTCGCGCGCATCGGCGCGACGGCGCGGTGGCTCGAGCGCTTCGTGCGGGCGCAGTGCGCGCGCTCGCCGGAGCCGTTCGCGTTCCTCTCGCAGCGTGACGATCGCAGCACCCTCGACTCCCTCGGCGCCTTGCTCGCGTCGCTCGCGCCCGTGAACCCGCTCGCCGCGATGGCGCACGCCGAGGTCGTGGCGTTGCGCGGCGCGGTCGAGCGCAGCGGGGCGCTGCCATCCTCGCATCAGGGGCGTCTCAGCGCGCTCGTGCAGGGCATCGAGGCGGCGCTCGGGTGACGCGGGCGGAGGCGGCAGCCGTGTCCGCGCGCACGTCGGACATGTCCGCGGCCTCACGAGCCGGGGCGCCGCGCGTCGGCTGTCGTCCGGCGCTCGGACGATAGACCGTCGGCCCCTCGAGCGACGACCTCGCCACGCGGATAGACGCCATCGAGAAACATCGAGTTGAACTGACCGCTGAGACGCAACCCGCTCGGCGCTGCTGGGTGCGTACCGGTCGCCGCTCTCAGACCGGCTATCGAGCCGCGTCTCCTTTGATGAGACTCTCCGCGGTGCGCTCCGCGAGGTCTTCGACGAGCCGATCGACCGCGCCGACGCGCGAGGCGGGGACCCACAGCTCTCCGTCGCCGATCTCTTTCGTGAAGGGCGCTTCACGCAAGCCCCACTGTGCGAGCCAGCGACTCATCGGGCACCGCCTTCGTCGCGACCGCCGCGACCGACGAGCGCGT
>CAIUAC010000555.1 GCA_903896985.1 uncultured Sandaracinus sp. | reverse complement strand
CGAAGAAGGCGACGAAGAAGGCCGCGAAGAAGCGCTAAGCGTTTCGGCCGATCTTCGGCTATCGAGGGGGCGATGGCCTCACGCGCGACCAGCACATCTTCCACTCGCGGCTCGTGCCCGCTCCCCGGGATGGCTCCGCTTGGCTGTCGTGGAACCGGCGCGCCGAGGGAGCCGGGCGGCTCCGCACGCTGTCGTTTCGGTGTACTTTCGATCCGACTTGAGTGCTCGCGGAGCGCGCAGAGCACGAGGTTGTCGCGATATTCATCTGAGTCACAGGCACCGACAGTCGATTGCGACGTGGGGTGCGGGATGGCTGCCACGACCGATCGCCCCGCCAAGTAAGCCGCTCCCGAAAGGCCATTGACGCCAGCCTGCGAGATGAATTCGTCGAGGTTCGAAATGAGGAGCGGGCGCGTCGCAGGCCTCGGTGGCCCAGGAAAGTTCGCGCGACGCGCATCCGCAGGCTCGAGTTGCCGGCGAGCGCACTCCTGCTCGCCCGAATCGCCTGGATTTGCGCCGATCGAAACACGCGGCGTTGACCGTGGTGGCGACCCAGACGCGAGAATCTGATATCGCGGACCGCACGGCGCGCATAGTATCGGCGCCGATGTCGACCAAGAGGGAGCCAACCATGGCGGTGTCGTCCGAGGTATGGCAGCTGTTCGTGGACGAGAGCGGCGATTTCGCCGCAGGCGATCCGGTCGTCGCGGGGGGCTGGTTGGTGCGGTGGCCCGACTCGCCGGCATTGCGCGCTTACCTGAGGCGCACGCTCGACGAGAGCCTAGCGACGGCTCCGCGCCCGCAGCACGCCGCCAGTTGCAACCTGCTTGCGACGCGGGTCGCACACTACGCGCTGGAGGCCCGTGCCGGTCGCCTGCGCGGCGGAGCGGACGGCACGCCGCTGGGCGCTGCGCTCGAGGCGATGGAGCGCAGCCAAGCAAGCGCCGAGCTCCTCGGGTTTTCAGCTGCAGTCACCGCTGGGCGGTTCCCCGAGTACGCCGCGCTGAAGGCGGCGAGCGCGTGGCTGTGGGCGCGGGAGCCGCGGCTCGCCCAGCGCCTCGAAGACCTCGCGCACGCCGAGGCCCAGACGCTATTCGCATCGCTCGGGCAGATCCCCTCCGATGAGGCCTTCCTTCTCGTCGCGCACGAGGACGAGCTCGAGGACGTCGAAGCGAAGTACCAAGATCGCTATCTCGCGCTGCTCGAGGTGGTGTTCGAGCGCGCGCTTGCGCTGTTTCGGGAGGAGAAGGCCAGCGTGACCATTCGCGCCCACGTGCTCACGCGGCACGTGCAGGTCCCCAACCTCCCGCGGCCGCTGCCGCTGCGCGCTGCTGACGTTGGAGCGGCGGTGCGGCGCGCCGAGGCCTTCCCGCTGCGCGCCCCGCCCAACGGTGAGACCGACAAGCGCGTGCGCATCGTGCCCGAGACGCCTTCGGTCTGGGCACCGACCATGCACCCTGGCCTCATCGTTGCCGACTGGATCTGCAACCGTGGGCTGCACGTCTTCAAGTCGGCCAGGCACGCCCGCCTACCCTGGGATGCCACCCGCGCACGCCTCGAAGAGCGCGTGAGCCTCGCGCCGCTAGCCCGTCTCCGGGCCGCTCCGTCCACGCCCCTCGTGCCGAGCGTCGCGGTGCAGGGCGCGCCCCGCGTGGCGATCGCGGAGGCCTTCGCCACGGGACGCGGTCCGATGACCGCCCAGGAGTGCCCTGTTCGGTGGCAGACCGATCAGGCGAACGCTTGGATCGCGAACGCCGGAGGTGTGCGGTGACGCTGCTGCGTACCCTCTTGACGCTGCGCGACGCCGAGCGACGGCCTCCCAGAGCGCTCAAGGAGGCCGAGGATGCGCTCAAGCAGTGGATGCACGAGCGCATTGAGAAACGCGTGCCGATGCCGCGGGGCAACCAGACCTTCTCCGTTGCCGAGGAGCGGCGCGCCGACGTCGCCCAGACGGTGCTGCTCAAGGTCCTCGCCACTCTCCCGCTCCGGAGCAGTGTGCTCGAGCGCGCGATAGGTGCTGGCCGGAAGAACGTTCGCCGCGGTGGCAACACGGAATCCTTCTTGGCGCTCGGCCTTCTCGATCCGGCGCGGGTCCTCGACGCTCCGCCGAGGGAGGATCCGGCCTTCGAGGCCGCGCTCGGCGAAGCGGAAGAGGCGCTCGGGCTTTATCTCGGGCGCATGCTCGGCAGCTGCGCCGTCGATCAGTCGCGCAAGGACAAGCGCGAGCTGCTAGGTGACCGTCGGGCAAAGCCCCTG
>CAIUAC010000554.1 GCA_903896985.1 uncultured Sandaracinus sp. | reverse complement strand
GCGATGGCCGCGCTGACGGCCGTCTTCGACACCTCGCAGCTGATCGCCGGCCCCCTCTTCGGCGCCATCGCGCTCGCGACGAACCTCCGCACCACCTTCGCCGTCGGCGCGCTGATGCCGCTCCTCGGCGCGCTCTCGTTCTTCTTGCTCGAGCGGCGCGGCGCCGCGCTCCTCGAGCCCAAGGCCGAGCCGCACACGCCCTGACGGACCCGCGGTATTCTCGCCCGCATGGTGCGTCGTCGTCCGCTCGCTCTCCCGCTCTGCGCGCTCGTCTGCGTGTTCGCCGCCTGCGGCGACGACGACGCGCTCCCCCGCGACGCCTCGCCGCCCATCGACGCCGCGCGCCCCGACGCCGGACCGCCGGAGCTCGACCCCTGCGCCGAGCCCGCCGGGCCCTTCGCGCCCCTCGCCCCGCGCTGCCGTCAGCTCGTCGACGAGGACGGCCGCGTCGTCTTCCTGCGAGGCGTCAACGCGCGCGTCGAGGGGCTCTTCGACGTCAGCTTCGACGACGGCCGCGTGACCCTCGAGCCCATCCCGCCGTTCGGCTCGAGCGACGCCGCGCGGATGCGCGCGCTCGGCCTCAACGTGCTGCGCCTCCCGATCAACTGGAGCGGCCTCGAGCCGCTCGACACGACGCCGCCGACGTACTCCGCGGCGTACGTCGACACGCTCGCGCGCGTCGTCGACGACTGCCGCGCCGCGGGCATCTACGTGCTGATCGACTGGCACGAGGACGCCTACTCCAAGGAGATCGGCGAGGACGGCGCGCCCCTCTGGGCGATCGACCCGCCCCCGACGACGCTGCTCGAGGGGCCGCTGACCGATCTCGGCGAGCGTCGCGTCTCCGCACAAGCGGGCGCCGCGTTCGCGACGTTCTTCGGCGATGGCGCCTCGGGTGAGCGGCTCCGCGACCGCTTCGCGCAGGCCGCCGCGCACGTCGCCGAGCGCTTCGTCGGAGACGACGCCGTCGTCGGCTACGAGATCTACAACGAGCCGATCGCCCTCGACGCGAACGTCCGCCGCCTCAACGAGGTCGTCGGCGCCGCGATCCGGGCGGTCGACGCCGCGCACCCGATCTTCTTCGAGCCGCCCGTCATCCCGCGCAGCATCACCGACTCGGCGCAGCGCCCCGCGACGCCCTTCGCGCTCCCCGGCAGCGTGTACTCACCGCACGTCTACACGCTCGCCTTCACCGCCACCGACGCGCAGCGCATGAGCTTCACGCGCCACACGCTCGACGGCAGCCACGCGAACGCCGTCCGCGAGGCGACCGCGTGGGGCTCCGCGCTCTTCGTCGGCGAGTGGGGCTACGACCCGTCGGGCACGCGCGCCGAGGACTACTACGCGACGCAGGTCGACCTCTTCGACGAGCACGGCGAGAGCTGGGCGTACTGGGTGTGGAAGGAGCAGTCGCAGGGGAGCTGGGGCCTGCACTCCTTCGACGCCGCGACGGGCGCGTGGACCGAGCGCCCGATGGTCCGGCGCGCGCTCTCCCGCCCCCGCGCCGAGCGCGTCGCGGGCTGGCCGCGCTTCATGCGCTACGACCCCGCCGCGCGGCGCTTCGAGCTGCGCTTCGACGGCGACCCGGCGCTCACCGCGCCGACCGAGCTCTACGTGCCGGAGCCCGCCGACTTCGCCTCGAGCTTCGCGCTCAGCTGCGATGGCGTCGCCGTCGACGCGCCGCGCGAGGCCTCGACCGGGCTCGTCGCGGTCAGCTGCCCCGGCGCGGGCTCGCACACGCTCGTGCTCGAGGCGCGCTGAAGGCGCGCGAGCCGCACTGACGCTCGTGCTCGAGGCGCGCTGAAGAGCTGTCGATTGATGCCCGGTGACGGAAATAGCCGAGGCGTCTCGCGGGTTCTTCACGCATGAGCGACGATTCGAAGGGCAAGCCGCACACCCGCGGTCATGGTGGTGGGGCGGGCCTCCGTGCCCGCCGGAGCGCAGGCGGGC
>CAIUAC010000553.1 GCA_903896985.1 uncultured Sandaracinus sp. | reverse complement strand
CGTTGGCGAGCACGCTGTCGCGCCAGTGCTCCGGGTTCTTCGCGTCGAGATCCGTCGGCGCGACGTTGAAGTCGCCGCACAGCAAGAACGGCGACGCCGGATCGATGTGCCGGTCGAGGTACGCGCGCAGGCGCCTCATCCACTCGAGCTTGTAGGGATACTTCGGCGAGGTCGGCTCGCCGCCGTTCGGGAAGTACGCGCTCGCGATGCGCACGCCGCGCACGGTCGCGACGATCAGCCGCGCCTGCGGATCGTCCTCCCCGTCGTCGAGCCCGCGCCGCACATCCGTCGGCTCTTCCTTCGCGAGGATGGCCACGCCGTTGTACGTCTTTTGCCCGGCGAGGACGGCGTGATAGCCGGCGCCGCGCACCGCCTCGAGCGGGAACTGCGCGTCCTCGACCTTCAGCTCTTGCAGGCAGACGACGTCCGGCGAGTGCCGCGCGAGGAACGCGAGCAGGCGCTCGAGCCGCGCGCGGATGGAGTTGACGTTCCAGGTCACGACGGCGATCGACATCCGCGCGATGGTGCTATTTTCGCGCGCCCCACGCCAACGGAGGTTCGAGATGACGCGCACGGTGATCAGCACGAAGGACGCACCCCAGGCCATCGGCCCCTACTCGCAGGCCATCCGCGCGGGCGGCTTCCTCTTCACCGCGGGGCAGATCCCGCTCGATCCCGCCACCGGCGAGATCGTCGAGGGCGACGTGACGGTGCAGGCGACGCGCGCGCTCGACAACCTCCGCGCCGTGCTCGCCGCGGGCGGGAGCAGCTTCGAGCGCTGCGTGAAGACGACGCTCTACCTCGCCGACATGAACGACTTCGCCGCCGTGAACGCGGTCTACGGCAAGTACTTCGTCAGCGAGCAAGCCGCGCGCTCGACGGTGCAAGTCGCGCGACTGCCGCGCGACGCGCGCGTCGAGATCGAGGTCATCGCGCTCGTCGATTGAAGCGGCGCGCTACGGCTTCGGACTCGCCGGCGCTGCGTTGGTGAGCCCGAGGTGCTCCTCGATCACCTGCGCGAGATAGTCCGCTTCGTCTCGCTCTTGCAGGCCGCCCACGAGGTCGACGGGGACGCCGTCGACCTCCGCGCTGAGCGAGTAGCTCGAGTACATCCCGCCGTTCTTGCTCGGGGTATCCAGGCGTTGGACGAGGAAACGGCCGATGCGCGCGAGGTCGAGGTCTTGGCCACGGCCCGCGGGCAGCGGGCCATGGCGCAGCGTCAGCGTCGCGCCGTCGAGCACGATGCGCGTGCGGTTGACGAGGTTGACGACGCACCAATAGAGGAAGGGCACGGCCAAGCACGCGTGCAGCACCGGATACGCGACCTCCGTCGCGAAGAACCGCGCGGGCCAGAGCGCGACGCTCGCCCCGAAGAGCACGGCGAAGGCGAGCCAGCCTTTGTCGGCGGGGACGCCCCAACGCCGCACGATCTCGAGGCGCCCGCGCGCGGGCTGTCCCGCGCCGCGAGGGACACCCGCGCCTCCGCTGGACGCGGGCCGGGTGACCGTGATCGAGCTTGGCTGCGCGACGCGGACCTGCGCCGCGCGCGGCACCGCGACGGCGTCAGTCAGGGTCGCACGCGCCCATGCAGGTCTGCCGGATCACGTCCTCGCCGAGCACGCCGCGCACGAGGTCGAGCGCGTTCGGCAGGGACAGCGAGCCGGAGTGCGTGCCGTTGTCGTGATCGGGCACGAGGTTCTCGTCGGGCGGCGTGTACTCGGCGAGGTTCGTCGGCATCCGCAGCTGGATCACCGTCGGCTCCGTCGTCGGCGAGGTCGTCGTCTCGAGGAGCGGGATCTCCTCGACGAACGGCGTCATCTGCTTGGCGCCCATCGCGCGCGCGAGGATGCGCGTGACGAGGTTCGGCACCTGGCAGTCGCCGATCGCCTCGAAGATCGCGACGCGGCGCGAGGCAGGCGCGTCGGGCAGCGGGTCGCGGAACGCGAGCCGCGCGACGTTGGCGCCGTCCGAGCCGTCGAAGCGCTCCTGCAGGAGCGAGATGAACAGCTGCTCGACCAGCGGGTCGGGATACTGCAGCTCGACGAGCTCCTTGATCGGCTTGTAGACGACGGAGCGCGTGAGCATCGTCGCCCAGGCGCCGCCCGGCACGGCGAGCACGGCGCGCGTGATGCGCGGCGAGAGCGAGACGATGCTCGCGCCCTGGATCCCACCGAGGCTGACGCCGTAGTAGTAGACCTCGTCGTTGAGCATCGGCGTCGTCGGCACGGCGCGCACCATCGGGTCGTCCGCGATGACGTTCCGCACGAGCTCGACGAGCACGAGGTTGTTGACGATCGCCTGCTGCAGGCGGTCCATCACGATGACGACGCGGTTCAGATCCGTGACGAGCTCGTCGGTCAAGAGCGACTGATCGCTCGAGGAGAGCCCGATGAAATCCGTCGCGACGACGACGGCGCCGAGCTCCTGCGCGAGCGGCTGAATCAGGTCGGTGCCGATGCCGCCCTCGAGGTAGTCGCGCCCCTCGCCGAAGACGCCGTGCCCAAAGAGAACCAGCGGCAGCGGCCCGCTCGTCGCCGCCTGCGCGGGGATGACCATCGTGTACGGGAAGCTCTGCCGAGT
>CAIUAC010000552.1 GCA_903896985.1 uncultured Sandaracinus sp. | reverse complement strand
GGTGCGAGTCGCGGTCCTCGAGGACACGAGCGAGGCGCCCGCCTATGCGCTCGTGTTCGCGAACGACGCCCGCGTCCGCGACGACGCGCTCAGGGAGAACATCGTCGCGAGCGTCGTCGTGCCGTGAGCTGGAGCTCTGCCGAGCGCTCGCTCTGTCAGAGAATGAAGTAGCCCGACACTCGCCACTGCCCATCTGGGTCGAGCATCGGAGTGACCGTCTCGAGGGCCGAATCTTTGTGCTCAAACGAGCTGTCGTACTGGATGATCACGTACGAGCCGTCGGGCGCGCCGGGGAGGCTCGTCGCCGCCTGGGCCGAGCGCCGGTGCCGCGAGCGCACCGCGCCGAGCGGCCCGCGGACGCCGCCGACCATCGTCGCCCACTGGCCGCGCTGCGTCGCGCCTCGAAAGAACGCCGCCGCGGCGTCCCAGCTCTGCGGATACTGCGCGCCGTCCACGAGCCGCAGCCAGGCGTCGGCAGCGAGCGTCGCGGCGGCGACGGCTGGCGTATCGCCCTCGGCGGGTAGCGGAGGCGCGACGGTCGGCGGAGTGGGGACGCTCGGCGGAGCAGGCGGCGGGACGGCGATGGACGGGGTCGCCCCGACGACCGGGTCGGCGCCCGCGGGTGGGTTCGACGGTGAGCGACAGCCGGTGCCGAGGCTGGTCGCGAGCATCAGCATCGTGAGCGTGAGCGCTTTGCGTGACATCTGCAGAGGCTGGAGGGGTCCAGAAGCGGAGTCAACGAGGCGTCCGACGGGCGTGAGCGACGAGGCAGGAGGGCGCGCCATTCTTTCGTGCCCGCTCGGCAGCGACACGACTCAAGAGCGTCGGCCAGGCGCTGTCTCGTGTAGGCTCCGCTCCGTGGCGGAACCTGTGAGGTGTCTCGGCTGCGGTGGAACGCACTTCGCGGGCGAGCGACTCTGCCCGCGGACGAGGCGCCCCGTCGAGGAGGGGGCGTTCGGCTCGCTCGTCGGGCCGTATCGCGTCGGCAAGCTGCTCGGCGCGGGCGGCTTCGGCTCGGTGCACGTGGCTGACGACACGCGCGACGGGACCAGCGTCGCGTTGAAGCTGCTGCACCCGGAGCTCGTCGCGGATCCTGCGATGCTCGACCGCTTCACCCGCGAGGCCGAGGTCACCATCCGCGCGGGCAACCCGCACATCGTGCGCGTGCTCGAGGCCTCGTTCTCGGGCCGCTCGGTGTACGTCGCGCTCGAGCTGCTCTCCGGCGAGACCCTCGCGAACGCGCTCCGCGGCGGTTCGCTCGAGGCGGAGCGCGCCGTGGACATCGCGATTCAGATGCTCGACGGGCTCGCGGTCGTGCACGCCGCGGGCGTGATTCACCGCGACATCAAGCCAGCGAACGTCTTCCTCGCGGACGAGCCCGACGCGCCGGGCTCGCTCGTCAAACTCCTCGACTTCGGCATCGGCCGGATGCTCGCCGCCGACCAGAATCAGCGCCTCACGCGCACGGGCGCGCAGCTCGGCACTCCCCACTTCATGGCGCCCGAGCAGGTCGCCGACGCCAAGCGCGCGGACGCGCGCGCCGACCTCTACGCCGTCGCGGTGACGCTCTTCGCGATGCTCTCCGGCGAGCGCCCCTATGGGAACGCCTCGGTCGGTGAATGGAT
>CAIUAC010000551.1 GCA_903896985.1 uncultured Sandaracinus sp. | reverse complement strand
GGGGCGAGGTGCGGGTCGCGGCGGTCGAGGCGGGTCGCGCGTTCGAGCTCGCCGAGGCCGCGGGGGAGGCGCACGCGGCCGCGAGCTTCCGCGTCAACGTCGGCCTCGCGCGGCTCGATCTCGGGGAGCTCGGGCCGGCCATCGATGCGCTCCGCGACGGGGCGCGCCGCCTCGCGCGGCTCGGCCGCGACAGCGACGCTGCGCGCGCCGCGTACAACCTCGGCAACGCGGCGCATCTCGCGGGCGACGACGACCTCGCGCTGGTCGCGGTCGGCCGCGCACTCGCGCTCGCGGGTAGCGATGCGTCCGTCGTGGCGCTCGCGGGCGTCGTGCGCTCCGACGTCGCGCGCCGACGCAACGATCTGCGCGGCGCACGCTCGGCGCTCGGCGAAGTGGACGCGCCTGGTCTGTCTGCGGCGACGCGCGCGGTCGTCGCGTCACGGCACGCGTTGGTCGCGGGGCTCGCGGGAGACGCCGCGGAGGCCGCCGTCGCGCTCTCTGTCGCGGAGCGCGCCGCAGCCGAGAGCGACACCGCGCCTGCGCGCGCCGAGCCGGCCCTCGCGCGCGCCGCGCTCGCGCTCGCGGCGGGCGACGGCGCTCGGGCGTATGAGTTCGCTCAGCGCGCGCATGAGCTCCTGCGCGGGGCGTCGTACGAGCTTCGCCTTCGCGCGGCGTTGCTCGCGGCTGAGGCGGCGGCGGGCGTGGGGGAGGACGCGTCGTCGGCGCTGCTCGTCGCGGAGGCGCGCGGCTTGCTCGATGAGGCTGCGGCGACGCTGCCGCCCTCCGCGCGCGCGGCGCTGCGCGCGGTGCCCGAGCATCGTCACGCGCTGACCGCGACGCCCGCCCCAGAGTCGGGGCCAGCGGCGCGCGAAGGCGGGAGCAGCGGCGACGTTCGCTGGAGGCGCCTCGCCGGGCTCGCGAAACGCCTGACGGCAGAGCGCGCGACCGGGCGCCTCGCCGGCGTGGTGCTCGAGGCGGCGCTCGAGCTGAGCGGCGCTGAGCGTGCGCTCTTGCTCGCGCGGGAGAGCGACGGCTCGCTGCGCGTGCGCGCGTTTCGCGGCCTCGCGCGTCGCGGCGAGAGCGGCGAACCTCCCGGCTTCTCTCGCTCGATCGCGGCGCGCGTGCTCGACGACGGCACGCCGCTCGCGACCGTGGACGCAGCGGCCGATGGTCGCCTCGACGCGGCGGCGAGCGTGCACGCGCTCGCGCTGCGCTCGGTCGCCGCCGTGCCGCTGCGCCTCGGTGACGACGCCGCGGGCGTGCTCTACCTCGACGATCGTCTGCGCGCGGGCGCGTTCGGCCCGAGCGACGTCGCGCTGCTCGTCGATCTCGCGGAGCTCGCCTCGCTCGCCCTCGCGAACGCGGAGTCCCTGCGTCGCGAGCATCGCAGCGCGAGGCGCCTCGAGCGCTTGCGGCGGCAGCTCGAGGAGACCGTCGAGCGACAGGGGCTCGAGCTCGTCTCGTTGCGCCGCGTCGGGAACGTCGAGCCGCTCGCGGGGCTCGTCGGCGGCAGCGAGCCGATGCGTCGCGTCGCGGAGCTCGCCTCGCGCGTCGCCGCGTCGGAGGTGCCGGTGCTCGTGCTCGGCGAGAGCGGCGTCGGCAAGGAGCTCGTCGCCCGCGCGGTGCACGACCTCAGCGCGCGCAAGCGCGGGCCGTTCATCAGCGAGAACTGCGGCGCGATCCCCGAGCCGCTGCTCGAGAGCGCGCTCTTTGGTCATGTGCGCGGCGCCTTCACGGGGGCGGACCGCGCGCGGCAAGGGCTCTTCGAGGCGGCGGACGGCGGCACGCTGCTGCTCGACGAGATCGGCGAGATGAGCGCCGCGATGCAGACGAAGCTGCTCCGCGTGCTGCAGGACGGAGAGGTGCGCGCGGTCGGCGGCGAGCGCACTCGGAAGGTCGACGTGCGCGTGCTCGCCGCGACGCACCGCGACCTCGACGCGATGGTGCGGACGGGCGCGTTTCGGCAGGACCTCTACTACCGCCTCGCGGTGATGACGATCGCCGTGCCGCCGCTGCGGGCGCGCAGCGAGGACGTCGCGCCGCTCGTCGCGCACTTCGTGCAGAAGCACGCGCGTGGGCGCGAGGTGCGCGTCGATCGCGCGGCGCTCGCGGTGCTGCAGGCCTACGCGTGGCCGGGCAATGTGCGGCAGCTCGAGAACGAGGTGCAGCGCGCCCTCGTGATGGCGAGCGACGTCATCCGCCCCGAGCATCTCTCGCCGACGGTGCTCGGCACCGCGCACGGCGCGGGCACCACCAGCGACGCGCCGCGCGCGCTCGATCTACGTGGTCAGACCGACGCGCTCGAGCGCACGCTGATCCGACGCGCGCTCGCCGAGCACGGCACGCAGACGGCCGCGGCCAAGGCGCTCGGAGTCTCGCGCTTCGGTCTGCAGAAGATGCTGAAACGCCTGGGGATCGCGCCGTAGGGGCAGGTTTCAAACCTGCCCAGCGTCGGTGGGGCAGGGCGGGTTTGAAACCCGCCCCTACTTGGCTGTGTACGCCGCGAGCGCGGCCGCGTACACGAGCTTCAGCGGCACCGCGTGCGCGAGCGCGGCTGCGCGGCAGGCGTCGTGCTCGGGGGCGACGTTCGGCGGCAGATCGTCCCCGTCGGCGATCTTGAGCGGGATGCGCCCATACTCGGTGTCGACCTCGAGGATGCGGCGCGGGCGCTCCTGTCGGCGCACGTCGCGGAGGCGCACACCGAGCGTCGTGGTCTCCGCGAGGAGCGAGCGGGCGACGGCGCTCGCGTCGGCGCGGCGGGTGACGGCCGAGAGCAGGTACGCCGGCCGGCCCTTCTTCATCATAATCGGCGTCGCCCAGGCGTCGAGCGCGCCCTCGGCGAGCGCCCGCTCGAGCGCGTAGGCGGCGACCTCGCCGCTCATGTCGTCGAGGTTCGCCTCGAGCACCGTGTGCGTCTCCGCGCCTGGGCTCGCCGTGTCGTCGGGCGCGCCGAGCACGACCCTCAGCAGGTTCGGGCGGTCGCTCAGCTCGCGCGTGCCGCCGCCCCAGCCGGAGCGCTCGGGGCGCATCGAGGGCCAGCGCGCGAAGCTCGTCGCGCACGCGGCGACGAGACAAGCGCCCGTCGGCGTGACGAGCTCCGCGGCGCTCGCCGTGTCGACCGTCGGCACGCCGCGCAGCGCCATCACCGTCGCCGGCGCGGGGACCGGCAGGATGCCGTGCTGCGCCTTGATGAAGCCGCGCCCCATCGGCAGCGGCGAGCACACGACGCGCGCGCCGAGCCAGTCGAGCGCGACGGCGCACGCCACGGTGTCGACGATGGAGTCGACCGCGCCGACCTCGTGAAAGTGCACCTGCTCGAGGGGAATCCGGTGCACGTCCGCCTCCGCCTCGCCGAGAATTCGAAACGCGCGCAGCGCGAGCGCGCGGGCGCCGTCCGTCAGCGGCGCCTGCTCGAGCATCCCGCGAATCGCGGCGTACCTACGCTGCGGCTGCCCCGCGTCGACGTCCACGACGAAGCGCAGCGCGACGATGCCGGAGCGCGAGATGTCGAACGTGCGCACGCGATAGCCGTCGATCGGAAGCGCGGCGAGCGCCTCGTCGATCGGCGCGCGCGGCACGCCGAGATCGAGGAGCGCCGCGACGAGCATATCGCCCGCCAGCCCGCTGAACGCGTCGAGGAAGAGCAGCTTGCCCGCGCCCGCCCCGCGCGCGAGCGGGAGGTTTCGTGGGCCCGCGGCCGCGTGCACGTGCCCGTCCCCGTGCGCGTGAGCGTGCCCGTGAGCGTGCGGATGCGCGTCGTCGTGCCCGTCGCCGTGCGGCACTCAGGTCTCCCGCCGGTTGATCATGCTCGCCGCGTAGGCGGCGCCGAAGCCGTTGTCGATGTTGACGACGGTGACGCCTGGCGCGCAGCTGTTGAGCAAGCCGAGCAGCGCCGCGATGCCGCCGAAGCTCGCGCCGTAGCCGACGGACGTCGGCACCGCGATGATCGGTCGCGGGACGAGGCCGCCGATCACGCTCGCGAGGGCCGCCTCCATGCCGGCGACGACGATCAGCACGCTCGCCGCCTCGAGCTCCGCGCGATGGGCCAAGAGCCGATGGATGCCGGCGACGCCGACGTCGTAGATCGTGCGCACCGCGTTGCCGAGAGCGCGCGCGGTGACGGCGGCCTCCTCGGCGACGGGTTGGTCGCTCGTGCCCGCGCTGACGATGCAGATCTCGCCGCGCCCGCGCAGCTCGATGTGCCGCTGCTCGAGCACGAGCGTGCGCGAGAGGCTGTCGTAGTGGAGCGCGGGGACCTGCGTCATCAGCCAGTCGCCAGCCTCCGGCGAGACGCGCGTCGCGAGCACGTTCTGCCCGTGCGCGGCGATCTCTCGGACGATGCCGAGGAGCTGCGCCGCGGTCTTGCCGGCGCCGTAGATCACCTCGGGGTGGCCGATCCGCAGCGCCCGATGGTGGTCGACGTTCGCGAAGCCGAGGTCGCGGAACGGCAGATCGCGCAGCGTGACGAGCGCTTCGTCGACGTTCGTCTCGCCGCGCTGCACGGCCTCGAGCATCTCGCGCAGGGCTTTCGGGTCCATCGGGCCGGACCTTAGCAGGAGACGGGGGAGGGGGACCGGAGGAGCGAGCGCGACACGCGCGGACCGCGAGCCCAGCGCGCGCCCGATGTTATGCTGCGGGCACTCATGCGGCGGATGCTCGCGCACCTCATCGTGACGGCTGAATGATCCGCACGGGCTTGCTCGGCACGGACGCAGGCGGGCAGCTCGTGCTGAGGCGCGTGCGCGTGCGCGTCGTGTCGGGGCCGGACGCTGGGCGGGAGGTGCTGCTCGAGGGCGGCACGCTCGCGATCGGCACGCACGCCGACGTGGAGCTGACGCTGCGCGACTCGACGGTGTCGCGCTATCACGCGGAGCTCGCGCTGCTCGGCGAGGGCGTGCGCGTCCGCGATCTCGGCAGCACGAACGGCACTTTCGTCGGCACGGCGCGCATCGAGGGGATGGTGCTCGTGCCGCCCGCGGAGCTGCGCGTCGGGCGCACGCGCATCGAGCTGTTGCCGGCGGATCTGCCGGCGCCCGACGCACCCGGCGAGCGCACGGACTTCGGCGCGCTCGTC
>CAIUAC010000550.1 GCA_903896985.1 uncultured Sandaracinus sp. | reverse complement strand
TACCGCGAGGCCGTGGCGTTTCCGCGAAAGGACCTGACGCTGCTCGGCGCGTGCGTCGAAGAGACGGTCCTCGAGGCGCCCGCGCCCTCGACGGAGCTGGCGATCGTCGGCGGCGCCGGCGGTCGCATCGAGCTGCGTCGCCTGACGCTCACGGGCGCGAGCCCCGCGGTCACCGTGCTCGACACGGGCGTCTTCGACCTCGAGGACGTGCTCGTCGACCGCGCCTCGTTCGTCGCGCTCTATCCGCTCCTCGGCGGGCAGATCACAGGTCGGCGCGTCGTCGTGCGGGACACGCAGGTCGTCGGCGGCTTCGGGCGCGCCGTCTTCGCGGAGCAGGGCGGCGGCCTCGCGCTGACAGGCTTCGTCGTCAGCGGCCATCAGGACATCGCCGTGATGGCGATCGACTCGGGCTCGAGCATCACGCTCGAGGACACGCGCATCACCGGCACGCGCCCAACGCCCGAGGGCCTCTACGGGCGGGCGCTCGACGTCGAGGAGGGCGCGCGGCTGACCGTCACGCGCGCGCTGCTCGACGACGACGCGGAATACGGCGTGTTCTCGGCGGCGCGGGGGGCGGTCGCGACGCTGACCGACGTCGTGATCCGCGACACGCAGCTCGGCGCGAACGGTGACTTCGGCCGCGGAATGCACGCGCAAGCTGGCGGTGCGATCCGCGCGACGCGCGTGCTCGTCGACGGCGCGCACGAGCTCGGCGTCCACGCGACGGCGCCCGCAGACCCGCCCGGGGACGCGCTGACGCTCGACGACGTCGTCATCCGCCGGGTGACCCCCAACGCCGCCGGCGGCGGCGGGCGCGGCTTGCAGGCGCAGTGGGGCGCCGCGGTCACCGGACACCGGCTCTACGTCGCCGACACCGACGAGCTCGGCGTGTTCGTCGCGACCGAAGGCACACGCGGCGAGCTTGAAGACGTCACCGTCGTCGACCTGCACGGCGACTCCACCGGGCGCCTCGGGCACGGCGTCTCGGTCACCGAGTCCGCGCGCCTCACGCTGCGCCGTGCGCACGTCGCGCGCGTGCTCGACGTCGGCGTGATGGTCGCCTCGGCCGCGCGGCTCGACGCCGAAGACCTGCGCGTCGAGGAGGTCGACTCGGAGCGCGCGGGCGGCTCGGGCGGCGTCGGGATCTACGCGCAAGGCGCCACCGTGAGCGTGACGCGCGCCATCGTGCGCGACGTGCGTCAGCTCGGCGTCGCGGCCGACGGCGCCGCCGCGCGTTTCACCGCCGACGGGCTCGTCATCGAGGGCGTGCGGGACAGCGCCTGCGCCGCGACGACCTGCTCCGACAAGCCCTCCGGCATCGGCCTCGGCGCGTACGTCGAGGGCGCCGAGCTGCACGTCGCGGGCTTCTCGATCGCGCACTGCGCGCTCGCGGGCGTGCAGCTCGCGGGCGGCGTCGCGGACCTCGCGCGCGGTCGCATCACGGACAACCCCATCGGCGCGAACGTGCAGACGCCGGGCTTCGACTTCGTGCGCTTGACGACCGAGGTCGTCTTCGAGCGCAACGAGCGCGCGGTCGACGGCGCGACCTTGCCGGTCCCCGAGCCCCGCTTGCCCGGCGCCCTCGCGTTCTAGTCCGCGCCGAGCGCTGGCCGCCGCTCAGCGTCGCTCGCGCCGCCTCTGGGCTTCGCGGGCGTCCGGGGCCGCGCCGACCTCCGCGTCCTCCACGCCGACCCGCGCGCGCGGCGCGCTCCGCCGCACCTCGGGCTCTGCGGGCTTCGCCGCCGTGCTCAGTCCGCGGCTGACGGCGCGCAGCAGCTCCGCGACGCCCTGCTCGACGACCGCCTCGAACTCTTGGCCGACCGCGCGCATCGCCGCGTCGCGCTCGCGCTTGGCCTGCATCCGCGCTTGCCGCGCCCGGCGCTTGGAGACGCGTCGCAGGATGCGCTCCCGATCGTCCGGGCTCGGCGGGGGCAGGGCGCGCGCCCCTTGCAGCGCGAGCCCGAGCCCCCACGCGACGAGCGGCCAGATCGCCCAAAAGGTGCCGCCCGAGAGCACATTCGCCGTCACGAGCGCGCCGTTCACGAGCAGAAAGGTCAGCAAGTGTCGCGCGAAACGCCCGCGTCGCCGCGCGACCTCCGTCGCGACGAGCGCGTCGTCCTCGTTCGCCTCTTCCCGCCGAACGCGCTCGCTCGCGATCTCCGCAGCCGCCGCCTCGACCTTCGCAGGGTCGATGCCGATCTCCTGCGCGGCGTCGACGAGCTACTCGTGCGTGATGTCGTCCGAGCCCTCCTGCGCGGCGATCGCCCGCCGCAGGATCTCGTCCCGCTCCGCATCCGAGTATCGACGCCCCGCCGCCATCGCGCTCAGTCTGTCCGCGTCGCGCCGCCCCGGCTACCGGAGAAGTCGCCTACGGCATCGAGGAATGCGCGCGCCTTGAGCTCGGTCTCGGCGAGCTCTCGCGCTGGATCGCTCGCCACGACGAGCCCTCCGCCTGCGTGGTAGACGACGCTCCCGGCGCGCGCGACGGCGGTGCGAATCGCGACGGCGAGCGACACTCCGCCCGCCCGATCGACGAAGCCGAGCGCACCGCAGTACACGCCGCGCGGCACAGGCTCGAGCTCCTCGATCAGCTCCATCGCGCGCGCCTTCGGAGCGCCCGTGACGCTGCCCGGCGGGAACGTCGCCTCGAGCACCTCACCGAGCGTCGTGCCTTCGCGCGTGCCGCAGGTGACGGTCGAGACGAGGTGCGAGAGGCGCGCGTACGGCTCCACCTCGAGCAGGCGCTCGACGCGCACCGAGCCGACCTTCGCGACGCGCCCCAGATCGTTGCGCATCAGGTCGACGATCATCGTGTGCTCGGCTTGCTCCTTCGGGTCG
>CAIUAC010000549.1 GCA_903896985.1 uncultured Sandaracinus sp. | reverse complement strand
GTGCAGGCTGCGGCGAGGCAGAGGAGCATCGCGGCGAACGCCACGGCCCTCATGGACAGACCCCGGGCGGGCACCGCCACGCGAGATACTCCACCGGCGTGTAGCAAGTGACGCCCTCCAACGGCGTGTCGCAGATCTCCCCGAGCGCGCACTCCGCCGTGCCGTCACGATCGCAATCAGCAGCGCGGGGAGCCCACTCGCAGTAATCGACGCGGCAGACCGAGCCGTCGGGGCACGTCGATGCATCCGCCGGATTACATGGTACGGCACACGACTGTCCAAAGATGCACCGCTCGCCAGACGCGGTGCAGTCGGCACTCGTGTTGCAGACCGGTTGGCAGGTAGCAGTCGGATCTGAGCCGCTTAGGTCCCGCGCACACAACAGGCCTCGGGCGCAATCATAGGGCCGCAGCCGGCACTCCGCGTTCTCGACGAGTTCCCTGCCCGGCCAGCAAGTGAATGGCTCCGTCGACGGATATGTGATGCTTGGCTGAACACATATCTCTCCTGATTCGCAACGAGACGAACCAGGAGTGCCTCCAGCACACACGAGCCTGCACGTGCGTGCCCCAGTGGCGGCCGAGAACAATGCACAGTAGGTCCCTTCCGGGCAACTCCTCACGCCGCCATCAAGATCATCACAGCGGGCACCAACGATAAGCTCTCGGTCGTGCGTCGCAGGACAGGCGGACAGCATGGTGATGACGAAGATCGCCCAATAGCGAGTCATGCTAGACCTATTCAAGGAAGTATGCATCCGTTGATATCGGTGCCTATGCAACTGCCATTGTTACACTGCCCGCCTTCCCTGCAGAACCCGTGGTCAACACACGTCGTTCCATTCGGCCTCGGCGAGTACCCATATCCCCCGTTGCAGATCATGCATTCACTTGTGGGCGCGACCGTCCCCGCCGGAATGCAGAAACCGGCGATGAGACAATAACCGCCGACGAGTTCCTCATGGCAGGTGTTGTCGGTGCCGCAATAGGGAACGGTGCAGCTAAGCCCGTCGTCCAGGGGACATTGGGTGCTGTCGATCGTGTGGCTGCACACCTTACCCACGCACGTGCCTACGCCACACTCCGTCATCGAGCTCGTCAGGCTGCACGCGGTGACGCCGACGGTTGAGTTGGTCGTGGTGCAGGCACCACTCCAGCACGCCTTCTTACCGCATCCCTCGTTGACGAGTCCCGAACAGACATCGTGTGGGCCGCTAGGATAGATGTCGGTCGTGCATGTGCCGCCGCCCCTCGTGCAGGTCTGGAACGAGCAACCGTCGGGGAGGTCCGCGTCGCAGCCCGGCTTTTGTCCGCTCACGGAAGACCATGGGCATTGCCGCGCCCAGCCGAGTGCGCCGGACGCGGGCGGTTCTACGCAAGCGTCGCTCGTACACGGATTTCCGTCGACACAAGTGGTCGGGAGCACCTCCTCTCGGCTGCAACGCACAGCCTTGCCCGTCCAAGCACTGACGATGTTGGTCGTCGCTACATTGACCGTCCCCAACACACCCCCGTCTCGATCGCCGCACGTGGTGAAGGCGTTCGTTCGCGCCGTGACGTCAGGATACTGTTGCTCGAGGTCACGACAGCGTACGTCGCCTTCGCAGCAGAGGGCCTCGGTGCAGTACAACCCATCCCTCTCGCAGGGCCAGTACTTGGTGAGGTTTCCCGCCGTGGCCGCGCCGAGCATCCGAGGCATCTTCTGACAACCACTCCCATCCACCCCATTGCTCCATGGCGCGCACACCTCTGGGCCGTTGCAATCGCAGCTATCCCAGGTGTTCGTGCAGTAGTCGTTGCGCTGCAAGTAGTAGCAGCTGTTCGCGTCGAGGCCGGGCGCGGTCGGTGTGACCGTGTTCCCGGCCGTCGGCCAGGTGAGCGAAGTTCCCACCGTGCCTGTGCCGCCACCGGCCGTCGGATACACGCAGCGCGGCAGGATGCAGCTTTGAGCGTTGGCAGAACCAGATGATGCACAAAGCGGTGCGTACCCATTGTGCCGACACATGATCGGCGTGGTGGGCGGAGTGCCGTCGCAGACGTCCATCGTGCAACCCACGTGGTCGTCGCAGAGGGCGGCGCTTCCGCCGTCGTCAACGGTGCCGTTGCAGTCGTTGTCGACTCCATCGCAGACCTCGACTGGCACCGTCGAGACCCATCCCCAGCCGCCCCAGCAGCCGAGGGCCGTGCAGACGCGCTTCTGGAGCACTCCGAGGCAGGTCTTGTATCCGATCTGCCCAATGCTGCACTGCGCCGGCGAGCAGCCGAGCGTCGGCGCCACCACGAGCGCGGTGAGTCGTGCGCTGAGCGCGGCGGGGTTCCAGCGGTGGTCGAGGCTGTCCACCGTGAGGGCGTGGCGGACGTCGGTGCCGGGCGGCTGCGGGCCGAAGGTGCCTATCTCGAACACGAACGCGAGGTCGTCGCCGATGATACGGATGCCCTGCCGCGGGAAGACGTCGCAGACGGTGTCGGCGTCGCCCGTCGGGCAGCGCACGCGGGTCGCGCCGGGGGAGTCGCAGTCGGCGGAGACCGGGCCCATCGTGTCGAAGTCGCCGCGTACGACGCAGACCTCCGCGTCGGGCGGCGCGGTGCGGAGGAAGATGCCGCGGCGGCGCGCGGTGGCCGGCGCGGAGACGGCGACCGCCTCCCGGTGCGCGCCGCGCAGGTGGGCGATGTGCACGTCGCTCACGTCGACCTTCAGGCCGTCGTCGGGGTGCACCTCCACCAGCGACGTGGAGTTGAGCAGCGTGAGGAAGCCTGGCGTGTCGGTGTAGAGCAGCGACGGGCCGCCCACGCCGAGCACGTCCTGCCACGCTTGGTCACCGATGGTGCCGTTGGACTCCCAGGGCGGATTCGTCGCCGGCTGGCACACGCCGCCACCGTTGCACGCCAGGCCGACGCCGCAGCCTGTGCCCGTGTAACGCGGCGCTTGGCTGCAGCAGCCCGCCGCCGTGCGGACGCCGCGCGTGCAGAGGTTGTCCATCCCGGCGCAGGGCCGCCCGGGTAGACCGTGGACGGTGATCGCCGGGTCTTCACAGAGCGGGAGGGCCGTCTGGGCGGGATCGATCACGGGGATCAGGAGCGTGTCACGCGCGCGGGAGGCGTCGACCGGACCCGCGTCGAGGTCCGCGGGCGCGGGGGCGTCCGTGGACGCGGCGAGGTCAGCGGGCTCGCCGAGGTCAGCGTCCGCGGGAGCGAGCGTGTGCTCAGTGCAACCCGCCCAGAGCAGGGCGGCCGCCATTAGACACGCGAGGCGAGGCGAGGCGAGGCGAGGCGAGGCGAGGCGAGGCGAGGCGGAAGCACAACGTTTCGAATTGAGAACATGTCGGCCGACTTACTCGACGCCGCATCCTGGTGTCAACCCCTCCTTGCACGAGGAAAGGTGTCCGCGTCGGACGCGAGCCGCGCCGCGCGCCGCCGTCGTTCGACGTCGATGAATCGGTCGCGCACGCGAGCTCCGGGCCGATGGGGTCGACACGACTCCGCCTTCGGTCGCGCGCTCCTCGACGCGGCGAGCGGCAAGCGCGAGAACGCGCCCTACTCGCTCTTCTATGGCGCGACTCCGCCGTCGGCGATCAACGCCTATGGCGTAGACCGACAGGTCGAGACGGGACGCACCTTCTTGCGCCTGCTCGCGGCGGACTCCGGCGCTGCCCTCCGCGCCGCGTGGGCGGCCGGCTGGGAGGCGGTGAACGAGGCGCTCGCCACAGCATCCCGCGCGAAGAAGGACGCGACGCTCGCCGAGGCGCCGCACAGCGTCGCCGAGGCGCTCTACGTCGATGACGTCAACAAGGAGCTCGACCGCCTGGAGGGCGATCTGCTGAAGCTCTTCCCGGGGGACCGCGCCACGGTGGACGCGTTCTTGGCGCCGACGCGCACGGTGGTGCACAAGAAGAAGGTCGCGCCGAGCGACGGACCGCACCCGGCGGCCGAGTAGCGACGCGGAGTGACGCGCGGAGCGCACCCGAGCGCCGAGCGCGCTCTGCGTGTCAGTCGAGAGGCGCGCTCGAGCGCCGAGTACGCCCCGCGCGGCAGCCGAGAGGCGCGCTCGAGCGCCGAGTACGCCCCGCGCGTCAGCCGAGAGGCGCGGTCGGCCGCCGAGTACGCCTCGCGCGGCGCTGGACCCACGAGATCGGCCGCCGAGTGACGCGCGTGACGATGCGCGACTGGCATCTCGCGCGGAACGCGCGGCAGTCCGTCGAGCCCGCTTCGGGCGGCCTTCTACCCCGCCGCGAGCGCCCCCGCGTAGAGGTCATCGACGCGTATCGCCACGCCGAGCGCAGCGAGCTGAAACGAGTCTCCCGGGAGGCTCTCGGCGTAGTGCCAGCCGAGCTCGGTGCGGGTGTAGACCTCGACGCGCGGGCGGTGTTGGGAGACGAGCACGTAGTGCGCGAGCGAGGGGATGCGCTGATAGAGCGCCCACTTCTCGCCGCGGTCTTCGGCTTCGCTGTTGGGCGAGAGCACCTCGACGAGCACCGTCGGATTCGTCGCGGCGTGCGGGTCGAGGTCGGCGTGTTGGAGCGCGTCGCAGATCACGGTGACGTCGGGGTAGGTCGAGCGCTTCGCGGCTGCGACATACACGCGCAGATCGCTCGTGAACGGCGCGCAGGGCTTACCGGTGAGCGCCAGCGAGAGCGCGACGATCATGCGCGCTTGGAGGCGCGAGTGCTCGGGCGAGCCCCCGCTCATCGCGTACACCTCGCCGTTCGACCACTCGTGCTTCGTCTCGCTCGCGTCCTCGAGCGCGAGGTACTCGGCGTAGGTCATCCGGCGTAGATCGCGCGCTTCGGACATGGGCACGACCGTACCACGCACGCCCGCTACGCCGTGAACAGCGCGCCCAGGTCGAACTCGATGGCGTCGAAGGGCTCCGCGCGGATGAGCGCGTCGCCGTCCTCGACGGAGAAACCGGCCACCGTGACCCAGAGACCGCCTTCGTTGCGCATCACCTCGAGCGTCCGCTGGAGGGGGTGCACCAGCCAGTAGTGCGCGACGCCCTCGCGCGCGTAGATGCGCGCCTTCTTGATGCGGTCGAGGCGCTCCGTGCCCTCGGAGAGCACCTCGCAGATCCAGTCTGGCGCGAGCGTGAACGCAGCGGTGTCCGGCAGCGCGGGCAAGCGCTCGCGGCGCCAGCCCGCGAGGTCGGGCGCGACCTTGTCTGGGCGACGACCGAGGTGAAGCTCGGGCTCGTCGAGGATGATCCAACCGCCAGGGCCACCGCGACCGCGGTCGAACGGGCCATACAGCTCGCCGCCGAGGCACGACGAGGTACGCAAGTGCGCAGGCCTCGGTCGCGTCATCACGTACAGCTCGCCATCGAGGATCGCGGCGGCGGTGCCCTCGGGCAGCGCAGCGTACGCGGCCTCGACCTCGGCCGAATTCGTCTCGGAGAGAGCGCGCGCAGGCTCGTCCATGCGCCTCATCATAGCGGAACCCTACTTCCCCCGTCGCCTCCGCCGCGCCACCGCCTCGTCGTACGCCTCGCGCACCGCGCGGAACTCGCTCGCGTCGCCTCCCTGATCGGGGTGCGTCTCGAGGGCGCGCTGCCGAAAGGCCCTCTTGAGCTCGACGAGCGAAGCGAGTCGATCGACGCGGAGCGTCGACCAGATCGAGACCTGCGCCGCCGCCTTCGGACGCGCGGGGCGCGGCACTCCGTCGAGCGCCGCGAGGTCGCGCTGCGTGAACGGCGGCTGGCCGCGCAGGCTCCGATTCCAGCCGTGCGCCCAGCGCCAGTCGATGGCGACGAGCGCGCGCCCCGCGGCCAACTCCGCCTCACGCCGCGCCTCCTCGAGCGAGAGCGCGCCGCCGTTCGACGCGTCGGGCTTCCTGAACGGCGTGCGCGTCGGCGCGCCGGTCCACCACGCGGCCCAGAGATAGCGCCCGCGCTTGGTCGGCGTGATCGAGAGCAGGCCCGTGACGAGCGCGCCAGCGCTCGGGCTCTCGCTCACAGCACGACCAACAGATACTCGCCCGCGTGCTCGACTCCCCCAGAGGCGTAGGTGTCGAGCACCAGAGTCCAGGTCCCCGCGGCGAGGTCGAGCGAGACGTGCGAGTCGTTGCGCGCGACGCAGCCCGCCACCGCGCCCGTCGCGTCGAGCAGGTGAACGTCGACGTCCACGGTGCCGCGATCGAACACCCACGCATCGATATGTCGCGGCGCGGAGAGCGTGAGTCGATAGACGTACTCCGCGCCCGACTCGTCAGCCGTCGACGAACAACCGCTGTACGTCGCGCGCAGCCGCTCCGTCGCGTACGTCGTATTGCGCACCTCGGTGAACGGGAGTGTGTCGACCAGATACGGACTCGCGCTCGTGCCGTCTCCCATACGCGGTGGGCTCTCCGCGTCGGGCGGTGATTCGCCGACGACGAGCGCCCGGCGCGCGCGGTCGAGCGCCTCGATCGTGACGAGGTTCCGCACATCGTAGCCATAGCCGAGGCCCGCCGCTGTGAAGTCGCACGCGCCCGTCGGCGCCTGGTTCGGGTGCACGTTGTCGGGGCCGAGTCCGTGCCCTGGGAGCGCGCGCAGCACGCGCTCGAGGTCGACATAGGGGATTTGCCGCGCCTCCGCCAAGCCGCGCAGGATCGCTTTGTAGAGCGGGATTCGCGCATCGGCTGCCGCGTCGTCGTCCCGCGGCGGAAAGCTCGAGACGATCGGCACGACGCCCCGCTCGGTCAGCGTGTCGAGCAGATTGGCCATATCGTCGGCGTAGCCGACGGGGTTGTTCGCGCCGATGTCGTTGGTGCCATACATGACGACGGCGAAGCGCGGCGCGACGGCGTCGACCTCCTGCACGACGAGCGGCGGTGCGCCCGTCAGCACGTGCGACGCGCTCCAGCCGACGCCGGCGGCGAGCGTCGTGCGCTGATAGGGCGTCGTGCCCGCGGCGTCGCCC
>CAIUAC010000548.1 GCA_903896985.1 uncultured Sandaracinus sp. | reverse complement strand
TCGTCGGTAGGATTCCCGCGGGCGTGAGCACCGCCGGGAGGCCCGCGATTAGGATCACCGGGACCACGCGAGCACCGGGCGCGAGGCCCGTCGTCCAGTCGATACGCGCCGTCGTCATGACCGTAGCTCCGAGGGCGCGGAGGACGGCGCGACGAGCGCGAAAGTCCACTCGCTATAGGCCAGCCACTCGGGCTTCAGGAGCTTGAGCGCGGGCGCGAGTAGCGTCCCTGGCCCGACGTACGCGCGCCAGATGCGCGCCGACGAATCGTTGCGGTCTAGCTGCCACGTTCCGATGCTCACCCCGCACAGAGCGTTGCGCGCGGAGTAGAGCACGTCGAGCACGCTCCACTCCCTATTCGTGGCCGTCGAGCCGAGCGCGTCGAAGTACTCGTCGTCAGGGTAGAGCGCCGTCGCTTGCGCGCCCTGAGACGCGCGGAACGCCACCGTCGTCGGCTGATAGTGCACGCCGAGGTCGCGCTGCCACGACGTCGCCGTGGCGGCCACCGCGTACACCCGCCCCGCCGTCGTCTGCTCGACGCCACCCGCCTGGAGCGGCTGCCAGTACTCGCCCGTGGCCGCGGTGAGCAGCGCGAGGTTCCACGCGCTGCGGCTCGCAGTGATGTCCGCTATCTGCCCGCTGACCACGGTGATCGTCGGCGACGCGCTGGAGTATCCGAGCCTCTTCCAGACCGACGCCGCGAAGGTGACGCCCGTCGGCACGCCGGCGGCTGTGACGATCCTCAGCGACGGGATCCCGAACGCCGACATGGACGCGATCACTGAATACGAACCGCGCACCGCGAGCGCCGATTGGATCGCGAGCGCGAGCTGACGCAGGTAGTCCGACGCCAGCGGCGCGAGCGTCATTCGGTATGTGCCCGACGCGAGAGACGCGGTGATGGGTGAGGTGCCCGACGCGAAGGTCAACGTCACGTCCGGTGACGCCGTCGTGTGGACGAACTCGGGTGCGAAGGCATGAGAGGCGAGAAGCGTCAAGCGGCCCTCCGAAGGCGCGCGCGCGCCGCGTCGTTGTATCGGTCAATCCGCACGCCCGTCTCGGCGTCGGTGGACTGTCGCCCGCCGACGATCGGCGCATAATAGTTGTTGACAATCGGCCCTGCGCCAGAGCCGCCGCCCATGCTGCCCGCGCCACCGGGCGAGACACTCGAAGCGCGTTCGACCGCCCCACCACCAGCAGCCGCCGGAGCGGCCGAAGGAGCGATGGCCGCGGACACCGCCCCGGCCCCAACGGCAACGGCACCGAAGATTGCGGCCGACGTGAACGCGGGCACCGCCGCGGGGTTGCCCGTTGCGAGGTAGAAGAAGCCCGTCGCGAGGGAGTAGAGAGCCTTCTGCGCGGACTCAATCGCGAGCGCCTGGAGCGACGCGGCGAGTTGTTTCTGCAGCGCCGCGCCGATGTTCTCGCCCGCGAACGCAGCCGCGAGTCCAGCGGAGACGAGGCCGTCGCCGAGTCCCTTCGCCGAGGCGGCGAGCGCGTCGGTGCGATCCGTCTTGATCTTATCGACCTCCGCGGTGACCGCCCGCTGCGCCGCGCGCTGGCGCTGGAGCGCCCCTGTTTGCGCCGCGAGGGCTGTCGTCATGCGCGCCGTACGCTCTTCGTAAGAGATGCTTGCGTCGCCCTCTTCGCGTCGCGCCGTCGTGAGGTCCACCGTCGCGCGCGCGAGCTCGCGGGTGGCCGTTTCCTCCGCTGACAGTAGGGCCGCGCGCGGCGAGATGCCCGAGGTGACGTCTTCTGATGAGAGTGACTTCTCGGCGGCGCTAGCGGCCTCGGCGTCCTCGCGCGCGCGCTGCATGGCGAGGCTCCGCGCGTCGGCTTGCCGGACCTGCGCTTCCCTTGTGATGAGGCTAGCCTTTTCCGCGGCCGTGGCGTCTCGCTGAGCGTCGGCTTCTGCTGCGATCAGCGCGGTGATAGCCTCCTGCCCTGCACGGTAGGCCGATTGCGAAGCGTGAAGCGCGTTAACCGCCTCAGTCTGTGCCTGGAGCGCGGTCGTCAGTCGGCGAGAGCGATCGTGATGGCTTTCCTGCGCGAGCGTGACTTCGCGTGTCGCGAACTCGAAGCGCCGCCCGAGTTCGATCCGTTGTTCGTCCAGCGTGGCCGACTGGCGCGCGTTGTCGTTGGCGGCTTGCGCGAGTCTCAGCCCTTCGGCTTGCGCGCGAAGTTGCTGTTCTGACGGAGCCGACCCGCCGCCGCTGGATGCGTGGCGCGCGCGAGCAGCCGCAGCCGCCGCCGCTGTTGCGCGCGCCGCCGCATCCGACGCTGCTAGCGCCTGAATGCGATTGCCTTCTTGCTCGCGAGTGACGGCCGTCGCGCGCGACTCAGCAGCGGCCGTCGCCGCCGTCGCGACTGTCAACTCGTGTTGCGCCGTAGTCTGTTGCGCAGTGGCCGTTCGCAAGTCTTCAAGCGCGCTTATCGCGGAGCGGTTGCCTTGAGTCCCGTGAATGCGAGAGCGGATCTCCTCTAGCTGAACTCTAATCGAATGCTCCCGCGCGAGAGTAGCTCGAAGCAGAACGTTGGCGTGCTCAGTCTCGGCGTTCGTCGAGTGCTCGACTACTACCCCGAGCACCAACTGCTGTTGTGCCGCCGTCCCTGTTTCAATCGTGGACTCGATCTGTGCCGCCGTCATACCGAGGCGCGCGCGGGTAGAGTCCGCAATCGCATGAGAAAGCTGAGTGAGTTGATCCGTCTCTTGCTGCGTATACCCGCGGCCGAGTGTCGCCACTTGCTCTTGTACGATCGCCGCCGCCGCCGCGCGGATCGCGGCCACTCGCTGCTCAGCGTCGCCGTCGGCGTTCGCCGCTTCGGTGAGTGACGAATACGTCCCTCCGAGCCGTACTTGCGCGGCTGCTAGCTCTTCGCTGGCCGCCTTCACCGCGCGCTGTTCAGTCTCATATTGGACATACGCGTTGTAGAGCATCAGCACCGCGCCGACCGCGGCCGTTGCCTGGAGCCCGATGCCTCCGAATGCCGCGAGGGACTTCAGCCCGACGTCAGCAATCTTGCCCGCCGCGCCGCCCATGCTGCCCGCGAGCTCGCTCGCCTTCTCCGACAGCGCGTGGAGCCCGCGGTTGCCCGACTCTTCGAGCCGCTCGACGGCCGTCTTGGTGCCTTCAGCAGCCGTCGCGATGCGCCCGATGGCGGCGCTTGACGACGTGGCACCAGCACCCATCTTCGTCGCGCTCTTGTCGGCCGCGCCGCCGACCTCTTCGAGCTTGTCCGCAATCCGATCGAGTACCGCCGCCGACTCGGGGCCGCCGGGCGTACTGATCGGGATGACGAGGCCTTCAGCCATGAGGTGCCGCCCTGAGCGACCGAAG
>CAIUAC010000547.1 GCA_903896985.1 uncultured Sandaracinus sp. | reverse complement strand
GTCAGCGCGAGCGCGCCGAGCAGCAAGCCGGCGGCGACGAACATCAGGCGGCCCTCGGCCGTCGCGTCGAAGAAGCGCTTGGCCGTCTGCGCGCCGACGATGCCGCCGACCGCGCTGCCGACCGCGACGATGCCGAAGAGGCGCTTGCCCTCGCTCTCCGAGTAGAGGTCGTTGGCGAAGGCCCAGAACTGGGCGACCACGAAGAGGTTGAAGATCCCCACGAACACGAAGAAGCCGACGGCGAGCGGCGCCGCGGCGTGCGCGAGGTCGGCGGCGGTGCCGAGCGCGACGAGGCCGACGAAGAAGAAGAGCGTCGTCGCCGTGATCAGCCGCAGGCGTCCGACTCGCTCGGAGAGCGCGTCGAAGCCGCGCAGGAACGGCACGAGCAGCACGGCCATCCCCGCGGCCGCGGCGGCCTTGAGGCGCGGCCCGCCGTCGAGCGGCGTGATCAGCGCCTCGCGCGTCACCTTGAGCAGGTAGTACGCGAAGAGCAGCACGAAGACGTTCAGCGCGAGCACGAGGACCGTCAGCCCTTCGCCGCGCCGCACGTCCGCGAAGGGCGAGAGGAGCCACTCGATCGGGCCCCGATCGACCTTGCCGGTAGGTCCCGTCGCTCCGCTCGCGCTCACCGCGCCGCTTCTACCACGGCGGCCGCGCGGCCGCCTGAAGCGCGGCGCTCAGCCGCCCGCGGGACGCGCCGACCTCAGCCAAGCGAGTAGAGCGAGACGAGCTTGCGCGCCTCGGCGTCGGCGGGGTGATCGGCGAGCACCGAGCGCGCGAGCCCGAGCGCGCGCCGCGAGTCCTCGAGGCTGCCGTGCGCGAGGCGGGCGGCGTGCAGCAGCGCGCGACGGCGCTCGCGGCCGACCGGGAACGCATCGGCGAGGCGCTCGAGCGTGTCGACCGCGAAGGCGATATCGCCGAGCACCTCCGCGCGCTCCGCGACGTGCGCGAGGAGCACGACGTCGTTCGGCGCGCGGTCGAGCTCGGCGACGAGGGCGAAGAGCTCCTCGTCGGCGCTGAGCTTCCGCGGGCCACCGGCGGGCTGCTCCTCGTCCCACGCGACGGCCTCTGGGTCGCCGCTGAGCGCCCACTGACCATCCGGCATCGGCTGCGCGCCCCCGCGAAGCTCGTCGTTCTGCCGCTGGAGCTCCCCGAGGAGCTGCTCGAGCTCCGCCACGCGCAGCTCGAGCGAGTCGAGCCGCTCGGCGGACGCCTCGAGTGCCCGAAGCACCTCGCTCTGCGGCCCCCGACCGTCGCGCATCGTCCCCATGGCCGCCAGGGTACACCCGCCGGACGCGAGAGCCAGCGCGCGATGACACTCACGCGCCTGCGGGCTCAAGGGCTCGGCGGCTCGCTGACGTCCACGGACAGCCCGAAGAAGCGGCGAAGCTCGTGCGCGGCGTCGGTGCGACCGCCTCCCTCGTCGCGCGCGACGAGCGGCTCCTCGACGGCGAGCGGCGCGTCGGGCGCGTCCTCTCGGCGCTGACAGGTCCACACCGTGAAGAGCGCGCCCTTCTTCCCCGCGCGCGGCACGACGTCGCGCCGACGCACACAGGCGAGCCCCGCGCTCGCGGCGGCGTCGAGCGCGCGCTCGGGCGTGCGCGCGTCGCAGCACACGACCCCGACGCCGCCGGGCGCGAGCGTCTGCGCCATCGCGCGCAGGTACACCTCGACGCCCCCCCGCAGCTCGATCCGCGCGTGCGCGCGCTGCGAGTCAGGAGACGGCGTCGCGGTGCCCGGCGGCATATACGGAGGCGTGCCGCTGACGAGGTCGAACGGCCCGCCCGCGAGCGCGCGCGCGAGCACCGCGTCGTCGCGGAGGTCGCCGTACACGAGCGTCGTGCGCGCCCCGACGCCGGCGTTTCGCGCGACGTTTCTCCGCGCGAGCGCGAACGAGATGCCCTGCGCCTCGACGCCGACGAGGCGCGCCTCGGGCAGCTTCCACGCGAGCATCGTCAGCACCGAGCCGAGCCCGCAGCCGAGGTCGAGCACGCGGCGCGCCGTCGGCTGCGCGCGCGCCGCGACCCACGCCGTCGCGACGTCGTCGAGCGAGTAGCGGTGCCCACGCACGCGCTGCAGCACGCGAAACGTGCCCGCGATGGCGTCGTCGCTGAGCTCCTCGCCGTCGAGGAGCGCGTCGAGCGACGCCTGAAGAGCTGCGGGCACGCTCACGCGAGTGCTTCGCGAGCGCGGCTCACTCGGGCGTGTAGTTGGTCGTCGACTCGGCGTGCGCCGCGACGTCGGTGTCCGTGAAGTAGAGCGGCGGCGCCTCGTTGTGACGCCACAGCTCGATCTCGTCGCCGAAGTGCGGGCTGCTCCCGTTGAGCACCTGCGAGCCGGCGAGCGCGTTCCAGATCTTCGGCCCGGTGTCGGTCATCTCGACGACGAGCCGCTGCTGCGGACCGGACTCGTACGAGTAGTCGTCCGTCGAGGTCCAGATGCTGAAGTTGGACGCGTCCACGCCCCAGAGATCCCCGTGCCGCGGGTAGCCGTTCGGGAACGTCGTGCTCGTGCGCAGCGGCAGCGTGAAGCGGTCACGCCCGACCGGCGGCACGGAGCCCGCGCTCGAGAGGAGCAGCGTGTGCAGCACGCCCCAGCGCCAGGTGTCCAGGTCGGCCGAGGCGAAGCGCGTCTCCATCGCGTCGAGCATCGAGACGAACGCGCGCAGGATGATCTCGTCGCGCGTCTCGATCGTCCCCACGGTCGAGACGTCGTCCCAGAGGATGGTGTCGCCGATGGCGGGGTCGAACGTCGCGAGGCGCTTCGGATCGCCCGCCGCCGAGTGCAGCAGCGCGCGCTCGAGCGTCTTGGAGATCGTGTCGCTCGAGGGCTGATGACCGAGGCGAGTCGTCTCGTCGAGGAACGCGCCGCGGACGATGCGCGAGAGCGCGGTGTTGCAGAGCGTCGTCGCGTCGCTCTCCGAGATCTCGGTCGGTGTCGGCGTGCCCTCGACGCCGGCGGGCGTCGTGAAGCCCCACGCCGCGAGGCGCTCGCGCACCTGATCGACGCGCGCCATCGTCGCGGGACCGGCGGCGGTGACCTCGTCGGTGAGCTCCGGGTGCGCGCCCGGCGTCGCGACCTCTTCCGCCGCGTGCTCGAGGGACGTCACGAGCGACGCCGTCAGCAGCGCGCCGAGCGGCGAGCGCTCGTCGTTCTGGATCGCGCGCATCTCCTCGACCGTGACGTTGCCGCGCGTCGTCAGGCGCGTGAGCTCGCTCGTGATGCGCGCCTCTCGGTGCCCGAGGTCGTAGTCCCAGCCGGCGTAGAAGGGCTCCGTCGGAGTGCCCTCGTTGAGCGGGTTGCCGTCGTCGGTCGCGCCGACGGGGTCTTGGTTCGCGGTCGCGATGAAGCCGCGCGCGGGGTTGAGATCGTGCGGGATGTAGCGGTCCGACATCGGCGCCGCGGCCCACTCGCAGGTGCCGTCACCCGGCAGGACGAACATCGGGCCGACGCCCGCGCGCGTCACCGGGTCGTAGGTGAGGCAGGCGTCCGGGCGCACCGGCACGAACGCCTGCGTCGACCAGAAGATGTCGTCCGAGCCGCGCTCGATGAAGACGAAATTCTGCGCGCCCGTCTCGAAGGACTGCAGCGCGGTGCGCGCCTCGTCGATGCTCGTCGCGACGTTGATGCGGTAGATCGCGCCCGCCTCGTTCGACGGATGATCGCCCGTCCAGCGCACCGAGAGCGCGGTGCTCGAGGTGCGCGGCACGACCATGCCGTCGCGGATCTCCGGGATGATGAAGCCGTGGTGCGGCACGCGCTCGAAGGTGCCCGTGACGTCCGGCCCGCCCGCGACGTGGATCGTCTCGGTGACGGTCTCGATCGGCACCTGCGCGCCGTTGAAGAGGACCGTGTCGGGGCCCGCGCCGCCGTCGGTGATCGTCTCCTGATAGACGTCCGTCGCGTCGTGATAGGCGACCGTCAGGCCCCACGCGATCGAGTCGTTGTAGCCGAGCAGCACGACCGGCGAGCCGACGAGCGCGAGGCCCGAGACGTTGAGGTTCGCGCCCGGTCCGCCGTCGCGCTTGGTGTTGAGCTGCACGAACCAGAAGAGCGGCGGGTTGTTCAGCGAGAGGTGCGGGTCGTTCATCAAGAACGAGTTGCCGGTCGCCGTCTTCGTGCCGCTGACGACCCAGTTGTTCGAGCCGCGCTCGCTCTTGCCCATGCGCTGCGTGAGCAGGTCGGCGCCCGCGAAGAAGTTGGTCGCGTTCGCGAGCGCGGCGCGGTCCGCGTGGAACGTCGGCAGCGTGAGGCCGGGAGCGTGCGGCGGACGAAGCGCGCGCGTGCCGGTGTCGGTGCCGAGGTTCGGCACGCCGTTGCGCGCGTAGACGCCCTCGGCGGGCGCGAACGACCAGAGGTCGCTGAAGAGGTCAGCGCGCGGATCGCCCGCCGGGAACTCCATCGCGGCGGCTTCACGCGCGCCGGTCAGCGCGATCTCCTCGCTCGCGGCGTAGCCGAGCGAGTGCGTCATGTAGCGGGCGATGGCGAGCGTGTCCTGCGGGCGCCACGCGTCGAGCGTGCCGCTCGAGATGATGAAGTTGACGACCTCGGCCCCCGCGGGCAGGTCCACGCGCTCCGCGAGCAGGTCCTCGATGTAGAGCGACACGCCCGCGCTGAACGCGTCGACGCCGAGCTTCTCGTCGCTGTCCGCGGCGAGCGTCGCGTAGATCGCCTCGGCGTTGCGCGCGTGGCCGCTCCAGCGCGCCTCGAGGTCGCCGTCGATCGAGGCGGCGTCCGCCGTCGGGTTGAACTCCGAGAGGCGCCCGGTGACCGCGCGGCGCATCAGCTCCATCTGCGGGAAGCGATCGAGCGCCATCGCGTAGCCCTCGACGAACAGCACGTCGTGGGTCGTCGTCGCGTAGATGTGCACCATGCCGCGGGTGTCGCGCGTGACCTCGACGTGCCCGTCGAGCCCGGGGAACGTCGTGCGCGCGCCGGGTCCGGCGTCGGGCGGACCGGCGTCGGGCGAGCCCGCGTCGGGCGTCGCGTCATCGTCGCCACAGGCGCCGAGCGAGAGCGAGAGCACCGTCAAACAGCAGAAGAAGAGCGGAGTACGGGAGAGCGGTGTCATCGGTACGGAACCTCGCATGGGGTGCGCTGCGCGAACGCGCGGAGCGTAACACGCACGTCGCAAAGGGCGTCGCGCCCGGCCGCTCGCGCGGCTACTGTGTCGGATGCGCTTCCTCGTCTCCGCGGCGCTCTCGGTCGCCCTCGTCCTCTCGTCCACCTCCGCCAGCGCCCAGGACCTCGACGTCACGACGACGATCACGCTCGGCGGCGTGCAGCACTTCAACACCGTGCACGTGCGCAGCACCGGGCGGATCCTCGTGCCGCAATACAACGGCGTCGATCGCCTCAACACGGGCGACCTCGTGCTGATCGCCAACTCGATCATCGTCGACGCGGGCGGCAGCATCGACGCGCGCGGCGCGGGCTACCAAGCGCGCAAGTGCGGCGACGGCGGCGGACCCGCGACGGCGACGGCGTCGGGCGGGCGCGGCGGCTGCGGCGTGCGCGACTCCG
>CAIUAC010000546.1 GCA_903896985.1 uncultured Sandaracinus sp. | reverse complement strand
GGCGCGTCGAGGGCGGCGCGATCGTCGATGACCGGCAGTACCGCGCGACGCTGACCTACGGCGACTCCGAGCGCGCGGGGCTCTTGATCCCGGGCTCCGGCGTGCACGCGGCGCCGCTCTTCGAGCGGAGCGCGACGGGCGCGTTCACGCTGCTCGTCCCCGAGGGCGCGCGCGGGCGGCTGTCGCTGAGCGCAGGCGTCGTCGACCTCGCGCAGGTCGTCGGCACCTCGCTCCCGCTCGACGCGAGCGCGCGCGGCAAGCTCGTCCTCGGCGGCACGACGCTGCTCTTTCAGCTGGTCCCGCCCGCGAGCGTGGCGCTGCGCCCGCGCCTGACGACCGCGGCGCGCGGCGGGATTCTCGCGATGATCGACTGGCGCTTCACGTCGTACGTGATGGCGTCTCTCTGCGCGCACCTCGTCTTCGTCGCGTGGCTCGACAGCGCGGACTTCGCCATCGACGCGAGCCCCTCGATGATCCCGGATCAGTTCGCGCAGCTGATCATCGACATCCCGAACCCGCCGTCCATCCCCGACGAGCCGCGCACGGATGACCCGCAGCCCGTCGCCGATCCCGTCGCGTCGAACGACGAGCCCTCGGACACACCCGCGCATCCCTCGCGGACGACGCCGGATCATGCGACGCCCTCGCGCGCGCCTGCCTCGCCGGTCGACGGCGCGCGGATCGCGGCGGAGGCAGCGGACAGGGCGGGGCAGATCCTCGTCGGCGCGCTCGGTGACTCGAGCACGGGCGCGCTCGCCGACCTGATGCACACCGGCACGACCTCCGAGGCGCAGGCGCTCCTCGACAGCGTGCGCGGCGTCGGCATCGCGACGGGTCCTGCGGGCGTGCTGCGCTCACGCGCGGGCGGACACGACGGCAGCGGCGAGACGGGCCCGCTCGGTGATCTCCGGCTCGCGGGGCACGGCGCGACAGAGCAGCAGCCCGAGGGCGTCATCGTCCGCGAGGTCCGCATCGTCTACACGGTCAGCGAGCCCGACGCGCCGATTCAGCAGAGCGGCGACCGCGACCCCGACGACGTCGTCCGCGTGCTGCGCGCGCGACGCCAAGCGTTCCAAGCCTGCTACGAGCAGCGCACGCGCGTGAACCCCGAGCTGCAGGGCAAGATCAGCGCGGTCTTCACCGTCAGCGAGATGGGCACCGTGTCCGGCGTGCGCATCACCGAGAACCACACCGACGACGCGCCGCTCGCCACGTGCATCGCGAGCACGTTTCAGCGGCTGCGCTTCGGTGAGGTCTCAGGGAGCGGCGACTCCACGTTCGCTCATGCGTTCGTGTTCGCGCCGCAGCACTGAGCTCAGGGGGCGAGCACTTCGCGGGCGCGAGCTCTTGAGCTCAGGGGGCGAGCACTTCGCGGGCGGCGGCTGCGTAGATGTCGGCGAGCTCTTCGTAGAGCTCGTCGCCGCTCGAGGCGCTCGCGGAGGCTGGGTCCCCGAAGTAGGCGCGCGGGCCGCCGGCCTCGACGAAAGAGAGCTTGCCGTCGCGGACGGCGAGCGAGAGGGACGTCGAGTTCGCAGGCAGCTCGGCCGAGACCTCGCGCACCTGGAACGGATCGGCGGCCATCACGAGGCTCGTCTCGTAGGCGCCCGCGTGACACGCGCCGCTGCGAAATTCATCGCCGAGGCGCAAGGAGTGCGGCTTGCGCGTGATGTCGGGGAAGTGGACGCGCGTGCCTCGAGACAGCGCCTCGACCGACACGCTGCGCAGCACATCGAGGTTCTGCGGCTCGAGGTGCGCGTTGCAGAGGACGACGCCGCGCAGCCCGGCCTT
>CAIUAC010000545.1 GCA_903896985.1 uncultured Sandaracinus sp. | reverse complement strand
GCCTCGCACGCGGCGCGGCACGCCTCGACGCCCATCCCGCGCGTCCACGTCGTCGCGCCCGCGCTCGGCAGCACATCCGCCGTCGCGTCCCCGAGCGCGAGCCGCGCGCCGCCCGCCTCGCGCGTCGGGGACCACGCGACGAGGTGCGAGTACGCCGGCAGCCCGCGCGTCACCGCGCCCGCCTCCGCGCGCAGCACGATCTTGTGAAACACGAGCGCGGCGCCCGCCCGCTCGGCGGCCCGCGCGACGAGCTGCGCCTTGTCGATCCAGCGCCCCTGCGCCTTCACGTCGGTCTGATAGAAGATCGCCAAGCCCGTCGGCGGCACGCGCGAGAGCACGAGCGCCGCGGCGTCGACGAACCACGCCTCCCACTCGGCGTGCGGCAGGCTCGGCAGCTCCGACGCGTCGGGCAACGACGTGACGACGGACGCGCCCTCGAGCACCGTCTGCGCAGCGAGCCAGGCGAGCGCATCGCCTGTATGCACCACGCGCGTCGCCTCGCGGTTGCGCTCATGCACGACGCGCGTCGCCTCCGCGCTGCGACTGTCCCCGACCCGCGCAGCGCTCACGCGGGCTCCTTCGGCAACTCTTCAGCTCAGCTGCTGAGCGCGGCGGCGAACACCGAGGCGAAGAACACGACGGCGCAGATGCTGGAGAAGAGGCCTTCCGACGTGAACGTGCGGCGCATCGACTGCTTCATGATCCGTCCTCCCAGGTCGGGGAGAAGATGCGCGCGGATTGTGACAGCCGTGTGAACGCTGCGAAACGAGGGTGTCAGGTCTGCCTCAGCGCACCGACCCGCTCAGCCGCAGCCCGCTCAGCCGAAGCGCCCGGTGATGTAGTCCTCGGTCTGGCGCTTCTTCGGCGAGGTGAAGATCTGCTCGGTGTCGCCGTGCTCGATCAGCTCGCCCATGTAGAAGAACGCCGTCGTGTCGCTGACGCGCGCCGCCTGCTGCATCGAGTGCGTGACGATGACGATCGTGTACTTCTCGCGGAGCTCGCGGATCAGCTGCTCGATGCGCGCCGTCGCGATCGGATCGAGCGCCGACGCGGGCTCGTCCATCAAGATCACCTCGGGGCGGATCGCGAGCGCGCGCGCGATGCAGACGCGCTGCTGCTGCCCGCCCGAGAGCGCGAGCGCCGACTCGTCGAGGCGGTCCTTCACCTCGTCCCAGAGCGCCGCGCCGCGGAGCGACTCCTCGACGCGCGCGGCGATCTCCGCCTTGCCCTTCATGTCGGCGATGCGGAGCCCGTACGCGACGTTCTCGAAGATCGACTTCGGGAATGGGTTCGAGCGCTGAAAGACCATCCCGACGCGCCGCCGCACCTCGACGACGTCGATGTTGCGCGCGTAGATGTCCTCTCCGTCGAGGATGATGCGCCCCGTCACCTTCGCGTCCTCGATGATGTCGTTCATGCGGTTCAGGGACCGCAAGAAGCTCGACTTGCCGCAGCCGGACGGACCGATCAGCGCCGTGACGCGGCACTCCTCGATGTTCAGCGAGACGTCGTTGACGGCGATCTTCGTGCCGTAGCGGACGAAGACGTTCTCGCAGACGAGCTTGGTCGGCGACGGCGCGCGGTCTTGCTCGCTGCGGGGCGGGACGGCTCGAGAGATGGCGGGAGGTGCGGTGCTCATATCGGGTTCGCGCTCCGGGGCTTGCGCGGCCTCAGGCTCGCAGCGCGGCGCGCGAGCGGCTGCGGATGACGACGGCGATCAGGTTGAGCGAGAAGCTGACCGTCAGCAGGACGAGGACCGTGCCGAACAGCATCGGTCGCGCGGCGTCGACGTTCGGGGACTGCGTCGCGAGCGCGTAGACGTGATAGCCGAGGTGCATGAACATGTCGCGCAGATCGGTCGGAAGGTACGGCAAGAAGTTCGCCGCGCCCGTGAAGATGATCGGCGCGACCTCGCCCGCGCCGCGGCTGACCGCGAGCACGACGCCCGTCAGGATGCCGCCGCGCGCGTTGGGCAGCACGACGGTGAGCACCGTCTGAAAGCGCGTCGCGCCGAGGGCGAGCGCCGCCTCGCGGAGGTCGTTCGGCACCGCGCGGAGCGCCTCCTCGGTCGTCACGATGACGACCGGCAGCGTCAGGATCGCGAGGGTCAGCGCCGACCAGAGCACGGCGGGCTTGCCCCAGACCGGCTCGCTCGCGCCGAGCGCGGTGTCGAGCCCGCGCCCGATGAAGAGCACGAAGAAGCCGAGCCCGAACAAGCCGAACACGATCGACGGCACGCCCGCGAGGTTCTGCACGGCCGCGCGCACGATGCCCGCGAGGCGCGAGCGCGGCGAGGCGTACTCGGTGAGGTAGACGGCCGTCGCGACGCCCACGGGCACGACGGCGAGCGTCATCAGCAGCGTCAGCAGCACGGTGCCGTAGATCGCCGGGAGGATGCCGCCGCCGGTCATGTCGCTCGTCGGCGCGCTCGTCAGGAACTCGGCCGAGATCACGGGCGCGCCCTGCCACAGCACGACGCCGATGATGATGCCCAGCATGCTCAGCACGAGCAGCGTCGCGAGCCCCGTCGCGCCGAAGAGCAGCCAGTCGCGGCCCGCGTATCTCATCGGCTCGTCGCCGTCAGCTTGCGGTGCAGGCGCGCGACGATCGCGACGCCGATCCGGTTGAGCACGAAGGTCACCGTGAAGAGGAGCGCGCCGAGCAAGAAGAGCACTCGCCAGTGCACGTCGCCCTGAGACACTTCGCCGAGCTCGCTCGCGATGGTCGCGGTGACCGTGCGCGCGCTGCTCGTCGGGTTGAACGGCGCCATCACGGCGGCGTTGCCCGAGGCCATCAGCACGACCATCGTCTCGCCGATCGCGCGCCCGAAGCCGAGGATCACGGCGGCGGCGATGCCCGGCAGCGCGGCGGGGAGCACCACGCGCAGCGTCGTCTGCCACTTGCGCGCGCCGAGCGCGAGGGACGCCTCCTTGAGCTGGCGCGGGACGGCGTCGAGCGCGTCCTCGCTGATCGTGAAGATGACGGGGATGACCGCGAGCGAGAGGCCCATCGCCGCGACGAGCGCGTTGAGGCGATAGGCGAGCCCGAACGCGTCCTGCACCCACGTCGCGAGGATCATCAAAGCGAAGAAGCCGAGCACGACCGAGGGGATCCCCGCGAGCAATTCCACCGCGGGCTTGACGATCTCGCGCACGCGGCGGCGCGCGAACTGCGAGACGAAGATCGCGGCGCCGATCGCGAGCGGTACGGCGAAGAGCAGCGACAGGAGCGTGACCTTCAGCGTGCCGAGGAAGAGCGGCACGATGTTCATCTTCGCGACGCCGCCGACGGGCTGCCAGATGAACATCGGCGCGTCGTAGTTGGCCCACTGTCGCGGCGAGACGAGATCGACGAGGCGAACGTCCGACTGCTCCCAGAAGATCGGCACCGCCTCGCGCAGCACGAACGCGAAGATGAGCACGATGGAGACCACCGCCGACGCCGCCATCACGCGCACGGCGACCTCGGCCACGCGATGCCACGCGGGGCCGTGCCGACGCTTGCGCGTGAGGCTGCGCGACGCAGCGCCGTCCGCGGGAGGCGCGCTGCTCTGCCGCGCCGCCGAGTCGGGCGTGACGCCGCCGGCGGCGCTCGCGTTCGTGGACTCCGTCGGGCTCATGCCTGGCTCAGGCGCCGCCGTGCGGCACGGGATAGAAGCCGACCGGCTCGATCAGCGCTTGGCCGACGGGCGAGACGACCCAGTCGAGGAAGTCCTTCGCGAGGCCCGTCGGCGCGCCCGCGGTGTACATGAAGAGGAAGCGCGAGAGCGGGTAGGTGCCGTCGGTCGCGGTCGCCATCGTCGGGGCGATCGGCGTGCCCGCTGCGCCGACGAGCGGGACCGCGCGGATGCCGGTCGCGTAGGCGATGCCGCCGTAGCCGATGCCGCCGCGATCGCGGCTGCCGGCGTTGATCACCGCGGCGGTGCCGGGGAGCGTCTGCGCGGT
>CAIUAC010000544.1 GCA_903896985.1 uncultured Sandaracinus sp. | reverse complement strand
CGCTCAGGTTGCCGAGGTTCGCTTGGCCCTCGCGGCTCGCGCCTTGGCCGACGTTCTTCACGTGGAGGTACATCGTCAGCGCCTCCCCGCGCTGCACGGCGCCGTCGCCGTTGCCGCGGATGTTGTCGGCGATCTGGAGGCTGTAGGCGAACAGCGGGCGCGGCAGCGAGCGCACGGTCGTGTGCACCTCCGCCGGCGGGGGGGCGTGGTCATGCCCCTCCGCGAACTCGACGCGGATCGCGTCGGCGCGGTCCGGCACGTCTGCCGGGAGGCGGCAGGAGCGGCGGTTCTGGGTCGTCTCGCAGACCCCGAGGGTCGTGGCCCACTCGCGCGTCTGACCCGGCGCGACCTTGCCGAACACGAGCTCACGGTCGGCGAAGAGGCGGTTGTCGCTCTTCGTCGTGGCGCGCAGCTGATACAGCGGCACCGTGCCGTGGTTGGTCACGCGCACGCGCAGCTCGAAGGGCTCGCCTGCCGTCGCGGTGTTGTCGGGCGCGCTCGTCGAGACGACGACCTCGACCGGCGCGGCGCCTTCGTCGCGGCCCGCGGACCAATCGACGTTGAGGCGCTGTAGCTCGGCGATGGCCTTGTCGAGCTCGACCTGCCGCGCGGTAGCGAGCACGGGCGCCGCGTCCTGCAGGAGCTCGCGCCGACCCGGGCGGTGCGCCTGCGTCAGCAGATCGCGGGAGAAGCGCGTGAGGAACTCGTCCTCTTGCTGGTTCTCTTCGCTGTCGTCCGGGCCCGCCTCGCGCAGCTTCTCGCGCTGATCCTTCGGCAAGTAGTAGCGGAGCACGACGGAGCTGCGCTGCGCGGCGGCGCGCTGAGAGGACTCGTTGGTCAGGTGCGAGCGCAGGTCGGACTCGCGCAGGTACGCTTGGTCGACGGTGAGGTCCATGTCCTCGGCGTCCACGGTCATCGGGTCGATCGCGATGTCCGGCGTGATGCCGACGCCCTGGATGGAGAGGTCCCCCGGCGTCAGGTACTGCGCGATGGTCAGCTTGAGCGCCGAGCCGTCTTCCTCGTAGTCGTAGAGGACCTGCACGGAGCCCTTGCCGAAGCTGGTCTGCCCGACGATGAGCGCGCGGTCGTGGTTCTTGAGCGCGCCGGCGACGATCTCGGACGCGGACGCCGAGCCTCCGTTGATCAGGACGACCATCGGGTAGTTGGGCTCGGTGCCCTCGGCGACGGCTTCCTTCACGTCACGCTGCGACGGATCGTTCGACGAGGTCGTCACGATGACGCCGCTCGTCAGGAACGCGTCCGAGATGCGCACCGCCTGGTCGAGCAAGCCGCCGGGGTTGTCCCGCAGGTCGAGGACGAGCCCGCGCATATCGCCTTGGCGATGAAGCTGCGCGAGCGCGCGCTGCATATCCTCGAAGGTGTTGCCCTGGAAGCTCTTGATCTTGATGTAGCCGACGTTGCCGCCGAGCATCCGCGACTCGACGGACTCGATGTGGATGACCGCGCGGATGAGGTCGAAGCGGCGCGGCGTGGTCCAGCCGTTCGCGCCCTCGCGCACGACGTACACGCTGACGCGCGAGCCGGGGGCGCCGCGCAGGCGGCTGACGGCCTCGTTGAGCGGCAGGTTGAGGGTCGCCTCCTCGTTGATCTTCACGACGCGGTCGCCGCGCAACAGGCCTGCGCCCGAGGCGGGCGTGCCTGGCATCGGGCGGATGATCGTCAGCTGCCCATCGCGGAGGCTGATGACGATGCCGAGGCCGCCGAACTCCCCGCGCGTCGTCATGCGCATCTCGGTGTAGGTCTCGGGCGTGAGGAGCACCGTGTGCGGGTCGAGCGTGCGGAGCATCCCGTTGACGGCCGAGTACTCGATCTGGTGGAGATCGACGTCGGAGCCAGCGAGATTCTCCTGCAAGAACGCGAAGATTTGGCGGAAGTGCGTGCTGAGATCCCAGGGCGCGCGGACGTCGTCGACGCGGAACTCGCGGTGCGCGTCGTTCACGCGGACGGTCAGCGTCGGGGCGCCCTCGGTGTAGTCGATCATCACCGGCGCGACCGAGCGCTGGATGGCGTTGAGCCCGGCGAGCAGCATCCGCTTCGGGTTCACGCGCTCAGGCTCGACGTAATGGTCCTTCACGTGGACGATCACGGCGTTCAGCACGCGCAATTCGGTCAGATCGTACGGGGCGGTCGTGTGCGCGGCCTGCGCGCGCGGCGAGCCGTCGATGTCGAAGTCGAGCCCGTTACGACGAGGCCAGACGAAGGTGATGCCGAGAGCCATCGCTACGGCCACGAAGGCGGCGAGGGGCATCCAGAGCCGCGAGAGGTAGCGCATGGAACTCCGAGGGGGCGTGCCAGATGAGTCGGGCGAGGCGCTGAGTATAGGGATGGGTCTGCTCGACGGCTACCGTTGGGTCACCGAACGGGTCGTCACCTATGACACGCGAGCGGCTGCTAACATTGCCTCGAGTGTCGATCGGTCAGGGTGATGACACCAAGCTCGCGGGTACGTTCCGTCCGGATCGGCGGCCGTTCCTCGTCACGGTGGTGGCGAACGTCCTCTTGGCGACGGTCTTCCTCGTCGTACCGAGGTTCCGCGAGCAGCACCGCGCGGACGAGGCGCGCGCTGATTTTGCGGCCTTTGCGGCGTGTCTCTACGGCGGGCGGGCCCAGCCGAGCCCCGGGCTCGGGCTGCCTGTCGGCGACACCGCGCACTTCGCGTATCAAGCGCTGCGGCGCGGGCCGGAGTGGCCGGGGCACTGCCGCGACGAGCTGCTCGCGATCGCCCCGCGGGAGGTGACGTTCCTCCTGCCGAGCGCCTCGGTCGCGGAGCGGGAGGTGCGGCGGGCCGTCGATCTCGTGCGGCGGGAGCTCGAGCGCTTCTCGGCGGAGCGGGCGGCGGCGACGCGGGTCAGCACGCGCCCGCTGCGCGCCATCGGGCTGCTGCGGGCGGCGCTCGCGCAGATGGTCGAGGGGTCGGGCGCCGACGGCGGCGTGCGGCGCGACGCGCTGCGCTTCGGGCGGGACGGTGCGCTCCCCGAGCCGACGCGGCTGCCGGTCGACGCCTCGGACGACGCTCCGCTCTACGTCGAGGCGCGAGGCGACGGGCTGATCGCCTTCGGTCTCGACGCGCGCGGCCTCGGCGTCGTGCAGCTCGCGGCGGGGCACGTCGCTGTGCGGCGCCTGGCGCGGCCGCGCGGAGTGCAGGCGGTGGTTCCCGGGCGGGCCACGACGGGCGCGCTGCGCGGGACCATCCCGTGGCTCGTGTCGCTGACCTCGGAGGCGCGCTGTCTCGAGGACCCGCTCCGTTGCGCGCGCCGCACGATGGGCGTCGCGCCGATCACGGACGCCGCGACGGCGTCGCCCGCTCCGCTGCAGCTCGCGGCGCATCCCTGGGGCGGCGCGCTCGACGACACGGTGCGCGTGCTCCCGCCGAGCGTCGTCGGAGGGGCGCCGCGTTTGGCCGTGCTCGCGCGGACCGTCGACGCGGGCCCCGAGCTGCGCGTGTTCTCACTCGAGGGGGCGCAGTCGCCACAGCCGGAGCCGCCGTCGCCACAGCCGCCCGTGGTGCAGCAGCCGCTCGACGTCGGCGGCGAGGAGGTGCGCGCCGCGCGGCTCTTGCCCGATGGGCGCGCGGTCTTGTTGGTCACGGCTGGCGACGCGCTGCGCGCGCTCGTCTTCGACGCCGAGGGGCGGGTCAGCCGTGCGGTCGGCGACGCGGCCGGGACGCGCGGCGCGCTCCTGCGCACCTGCGTGGCCGACGACGCCGTGTGGGTCGCGCTCGGCAGCGCGCAGCAGGCGCGGCTCG
>CAIUAC010000543.1 GCA_903896985.1 uncultured Sandaracinus sp. | reverse complement strand
GACGCGGGCGGCACGACGCCGATCGACGCGTGGCTGCTCGTCGTGCCTGAGTCGCCGAGCGAGCGCCGCCGCGGCGTCGTCGTGCTGACGACGGAGCTCGCGGGCTCGCTGCGCACCGGCGACTTCGTGGGGGACGTCACGCTCGAGTCGATGCCGACGACAGGCTCGCTGACGACCTCGGGGACGCTGCCTGTCACGTATTCGTTTGGCCCGCCGCTCGCGCTCGGCTTCGAGCCGACGACGGCGACGCTCGGGCAGTTCCTCGACGTCAGCGGCGCGGGCTTTCTCGGCGGCGCGGACCGCCCCGACGAGACGACGCTCCTGCGCCTCGCGGGCACCTTCACGCCGACGGGCGGCACCGCGACGGCGTTCGGTCCGATCGAGCTCGTGCCGGAGTTCGTCGCGGGTGACCGCGTGCGGCTGACGGTGACGACGGAGGCGCGCGGCACGGAGCTGGTCGCGGCGCTGTTCGGGGCGCGTCGCGGTGCGCTCTCCGGCACCGCGGTGCCGGTGACGATCCGCGGCACCGAGGAGCTGAGCGGCGACCCCGCGAGCGTGCACTTTCAGCTCGGCGCGCCGAGGCAGGTCGTGTGGCTGCGCTTTCTGCCGCAGTTCTACGAGCTGCTGCCGCGCTTCGGGCTCGGCGCTGCGGCGTACGGCGCGGTCGAGGGGCGCGTGCGCGAGCGCATCACGAGCATCTACGCGGGCTGGAACCTCGACGTGCGGCTCGAGCGCCCGACGGACTTCGCCGACACGGGCTACGCCGTCGTCGAGATCGGCGGCACGGACCCGAACGGCAGCGGGCTCTTCGGCTACGACAACAGCCCAGGCAAGGACGTCGGCAACCTGCGCCTCTTCGATCACCTCGGTGGCGCCAACGCCGAGACGCAGGCCGACGGCTACCCGGGCTTCGGCGGGGTCTTCGTCGAGTCGCTGCTCTATTGGTCCTCGCACCCGGAGCTACCCGGCGCGCGTCCGAGCAGCGCGCCCGAGCCCGAGCCGCTCTTCGATGAGCTCTTCGACGCCGTGCGCGCCCGCCCCGCGACGCCCGCCGAGGTCGCCGGCAGCGGCAGCCCGGCGCGAGTCGCCGCCGTCGAGCGCGCGCTCTCCGCGCTCGCGTCCTTGATCGGCGAGACGACCGCGCACGAGCTCGGGCACAGCCTCGGGCTCGCGCTGCCCGACGGCCCGCCGACCGCGTTCCACGACCCGGGCGACGACCCAGGTTGCCTGATGGAGAGCGGCGGCGCGCGGCCGCTCGGCGAGCGCGCAGCGCAGGCGGGCTTCGTCGAGACGCACTTCTGCTACGACGCGCCGGCGTACCTCGACGGCATCCTCGGCGAGTGAGCGACCCTCAGCCGGGCAGCCTCGCGCTCAGTTCTTCTCGCTCGCGAGGAGCGCCTCTAGCTCCGCGTTGCCGCCGATCAGCACGCCGTCGCGGAAGATCATCGGGAAGGTCGGCCAGCCCGCCCAGAGCTTGATCGCGAGGCGCTGCTTCCACTCGCTGAAGTAGTTGCCGTAGCTGATGAAGGTCGGCTCGATGTTGGCGGCGGCGAAGTTGGCGCGCGCCTTCTTGACGACGGGGTTCTGCCCCATGCCGACGACGACCCATTTGTCGCGCGCGACGGCCGCGGCGACGTGATCGACGATGTCGCGGTGGAAGGTCGACTGCTTGGCTGCTGCTGCGGGCGAGATCTTGTCGGCGGAGAGCGTCGGGCGTGCCATGGGAAGTTCCTCGGGAAATGCTGCGCCCTCGGACGGGGCAGCGCGCCCGGCGTTACTTCGGCTCGCGCGGAATGCGGAGCTTGACGACGACGCGCGAGCGGACGCGGAGCGCGCCGAGCATCGCACGGAAGGGCTTGATGCCGAAGTCGGTCTGCTCGAGCGGGACGTCCGCCGTCTCGAAGTCGCCCGCGCGCACGGTCGTGAACGCGAGCGGGCGGGAGACGCCGTGCAGCGTGAGCGTGCCCTCGACGAGGTGCCCCCCGTCGGGCGACTCGCGCGCGATCTTCCCGCTGAAGCGAACCTCGGGGAAGCGCGTGACCGCGAGCACGTCGTCCCAGGTGTGCGCCTCGATCGTGCGCGCGTCGCCCGCCGAGATGCGCCCCGCCTGCACCTGCCCGTCGACGAGCGCCCCGCGCAGGCGGAGCGCGCGCGCGTCGATGCGCACCTCGACCGCGCCCGTCGCCTCGTCGACGTCGAGCGTCAGGGTGGTCGCCGCGAGCTCGAGGTCGTGTCCGACCGGGGAGAGCACGCCCTCGCGGCTGGTGTGCACGAGGACCTCAGCGCGCGTCGCGTCGTAGTGGGGCATGGGCCGTCAGATACGCGCGCCGCCCTCGAGGGCAACCGGGCGGCCTCTCGGGAGCCGTCGCGCGCGGAGGTCGCTCGCCGCCGCCGCGCGCCTGACCAAAAGCGCCCGCTTTGTGCCAGCGTGGGCCACCGACGACGCCCGCGCGCCGACCAAGGTTGACGGAAAGCCCATGATTTTGCGGTGGGCGTGGGCACAGACCTTGCGTAGAGCCGCAGCGAGGAGACTCGCCCATGTCCTTTCTTAGACTCCACCCGCGCCCCGCTCTGCTGCTCGCGCCGATGTTCGCGCTCCTCGTCACCGGCTGCGGCGGCGGCCGCGAGGCGACCCCGCCGGAGCGCGCCTCCAACTCGCTCGCCTCGCTCGACGAGCGCCTGATTCGCGCGGCCGTCATGGACGAGAACCTCGCCGTCGACGTGCCCGTCGACGCGCTCGGCGGCGCTCCGCTCAGCGGGCGGCTCTCGCTCGACCTGACGAACGTCGCGACCGGCGAGGTCGTGTACGTCGGGCGGCAGTCGGTCGACTTCACGCAGGACGCGCCGACGGCGCGGTATCGCTTCGTGTTCCGCGGTGCAGCGCGCGGCCTCGAGCGCGTCGCGACGGGCCCGATGATCCTCGACTGGCGCCTGCGCACCGACGACGCGCATGACCTCTTCGGGCACCGGAGCCTCTACGCGGCGCTCGGCAACCTCGACGTGCAGCTGCGCGCGCCGACGGAGCTCGCGACGACTGGCACCTCGCCCGTGCGCGTCGTCGTGCACGACCCCGCGACGCGCGCGCCCATCGCCGGCGCCGCGGTCGTCGCCGTGCTCGCGACGGCCGCCGTGACCGAGGGAGGGGCGCCCGTCGAGCACGCGCTCTTCACCGGCGTCACCGACGCGCACGGCGAGCTCGCCGCGGCGATCGCGCTCCCCGAGGGCACCGCGGGCGGCACGCTGCGCGTCACCGTCGCGCACGGCGACGTGCAGGTCTGGACGAGCCGCACGGTCGCGCGCCGCGCCGACGATCAGCTCTACCTCGGGTCCGACAAGACGCTCTATCAGCCTGGGCAGGACATCCACCTGCGGCTGCTCGCGCTCGCCGGTCCCGACCGCCTCGCCGTCGCCGACACCGAGGTCGTGTTCGAGGCGCACGACGCGCGCGGCAACAAGGTCTTCCGGCAGACCACGCGGACCGACGTGTTCGGCGTCGCCGCGGCGGTCGTGCCGACGGACGCGCGCGTGAACGAAGGCGACTGGAAGTTCTCGGCACAGCTCGCGGGGCGGCAGACTCAGCTGCTGCTGCCCGTGCACGCCTACGCGCTGCCGAAGCTGCGCGTCGAGGTCAGCGGCGACCAGACCTTCGCGCTCCCGGGGGACCTCGTGCACGCGCAGGTCGCGGCGCACTATCTGTTCGGCGAGCCCGTCGCGGACGCCGCCGTCACCGTCGAGGCGCGCACCGCGAGCGGCGTGCCCGTCGGCAGCTTCGTCGGGCGCACCGACGCGCAGGGCGCGTACGCGTTCGACGTGCTCGTGCCCGAGGCGCTGCGCACCGAGGCGCTCGAGGAGAGCGGCGACACGCTGCTCGTCTCAGCGACCGTCGTCGACGCCGCCGAGCAGACCGAGCAAGGGCAGGGCGCCGTGCCGCTCGCCGCGGCCCCGCTGCGCGTGCAGGTGATCGGCGACGGCG
>CAIUAC010000542.1 GCA_903896985.1 uncultured Sandaracinus sp. | reverse complement strand
GCTCGAAGACGCCCTCCTCGACAGCAAGGGGCGGCGGCTCGACCATCGCCTGCTTCTGCGTCATGGGCGCCGAGCATCGCTCCATCGGAGGCTTGCCGACCGCACGAAGAGCCGGGGCTCGTACGACCCGCGCTTGGTAGAGCGCCCGAGCCCTCGACTGCGGCCTTCTCTGCCGGGGCTTAGCGCGCCTCTGGTGCGCTCGCTGCAACGAGAGCCGCCTCGTCGAGTTCAGCTGCAAGGGCCGCGGCTTCTGCCCCTCGTGCATGGGACGGCGCATGTGCGCCACCTCCGCGAATCTCATCGACCACGTCCTGCCCGAGGTCGCCCTGCGCCAGTGGGTGCTCACGTTCCCGTTCGCGTGGCGCCACCGCCTCGCCAGGGACGGCGCGCTCCTGTCCGACCTCACGCGCCTGTTCGTCGAGACCGTGCTCGCGTTCTACGCGCGGCGCGACGGCGCGCGCGGCGCGAAGACCGGCGCCGTCACCGTCGTGCAGCGCGCGTCCTCCGATCTCCGACTCAACCCGCACCTGCACGTCCTCTTCCTCGACGGCGCGTACCACGAGGCCGGCGGCTCGCTCGTGTGGACCGAGCTGTCGCACCTCCGTACCCGTGCCGTCGGCGAGATCCTCGAGCGCGCCCTGCGCCGCATGGACAGGCACCTTCGCCGCCGCGGCCTGCTCGACGGCGCGACCCGCGACGACACCGACCGCGGCAGTGCCGATCCCGAGGACGCCCTCGCCGCCTCCGCCGTCTCCGGCCGTACCCCGCCCGCCGGCCCGCAGTGGACACGCGGCCTGTCGCCCGCGCCGCCGAGCCCGCTGTCGTTCGACAAGCCGCTCTGCGCCTCGCTCGATGGCTTCACGCTGCACGCGGCCACGCGCGCCGGCTCGCACCACGTCGCCGCCCGCGAGGCCCTCCTGCGTTACGCCCTGCGCCCGCCGCTCGCGAACGATCGCCTCGAGACGCGCCCCGACGGCCTCGTGCGCATCACGCTGAAGCGCGCCTACGCCGACGGCACCGTCGCGGTCGACATGGACCCGCTGTCGCCCTTGTGCCGCCTCGCGACGAGCGTCCCGCCGCCGCGCTTCCACACGGTGAAATACGCGGGAGTGCTCGCCTCGGCGAGCCCTTGGCGCCCGCGCATCGCGCCCGAGCCGTCGCCGCCGGCGAAGGGCGCGCCGCCCGACGGCGAGCTCGCCTCTGTGCCCGAGCGCTCGCCGAGCCGAGGGCCGCCGTACTGGAACTCCGTGGTGATGCGCCGCAAGGCGACGGGCGACGGGCAGTAGGCGAGGGCGGGATCGGAGGCGACCCGAGCGGGCCGCAAGGCGGAGGTGCGCGCGGCGGGCCGAAGCCCACACGAAGAGGCGCACCGAGCTCGCGCGAACGGCTCCGCAGGCGATGCGACGGGCGCGCGGGAAGGCGCTGCGCCCGCGTTCGGGCGACCGGTCGGGCGGGGGCCGCGGGGGGCGTATGGTCGCGAATCGGGCTTCTTTCGCCTACGGGCCGTTTCGGCACCGTGAGTCGGCACCGCGAGCGTGAGCGAGCGGGCCCGCTCCCTTGCGGTCGCGGTGCCGTTGCCGGGACAGCTGCGAACCCCGTGGGCACAGGGCCCCGGGCCGGAGGGGTACGCGCGTGGTACGCTTCGACCGTGCCGAGCGCGATGCAGAGGGAGGCGTACGACGACGCGGGCGTCGATCGCTCGCTCGTGCGCGAGCTGCTCGCGATGACGCACGCCGAGCGGGCGCAGCGGCACGACGAGATCCTCGCCGACGTGGAGCGGCTGGCCGAGGCGGGACGCGCGGCGCGTCGTGGCGACGAGTAGCCTCGTCGAGGTCCTGCGCGTGCTCGACGCGCACGGGGTCGAGTTCATCGTCGTCGGCGGGATGGCCGCGGTCATCGGCGGCGCGCCCGTCGTGACCCAGGACGTCGACGTGCTGCGCTCGGTCCGGCCGGATCAGGTG
>CAIUAC010000541.1 GCA_903896985.1 uncultured Sandaracinus sp. | reverse complement strand
CGCGAGCGCCCCGACGACATCCCGCTGCTGATCGAGCACTTCCTCGCGCGCTTCGCCGAGCGCTTCGCGCAGCCAGCGAAGCGGCTGTCGCGCGGCGCCGTCGGTCGCCTCGTGGCCCATCCGCTGCCTGGGAATGTGCGGCAGCTCGAGCATCTGCTCCTGCACGCTTGGGTGCTCGTCGAGGGGGCGCTGCTGACCGAAGTGGACCTCGGGCTCGACCCACCGAGCGCGGCGGCAAGCGTGGGGCGTGCGACTCCGAGCGCGAGCACCGAAGTCCCGCTCTCCCCGTCGTCAGCTCCCGATTCGGCAGCGCTGCCAGAGAACGTGGACGCGCACAAGAGCGCGGAGAAGCGACGGATCCTCGAGGCGCTCGAGGCCTCCGGCTGGAACCGCGTGCGCGCCGCCGTGAAGCTCGGGATCCCGCGCCGCACGTTCTATCGACGCCTGCGAGAGCACGGGATCCTCGAGAGCTGACTCCGCCCGGCCGCTGCGGCGTGCCACCTTGTGCCGACCGGCCGCACGGAGTGTCGCGGTCCCGACCGCAGACGCTGGTCCTACGCACGGTTTACGGTGCATACTGCGCTGGCACCGCTCGTGCTTTGCAGGGGAGTGGCATGGTCCGTCGAGTCCGCATCGCAGTGCAGACGCCGCTCATCTCGTTGAGCGGTGCCGTGCTGTGCTGCGCGAGCGCCGGCTGCCTCGGAGGCGCGCAACCCGTTCCACCAGCGCTCGATCCGATCGGCACGCACGCGGACGCGGGCGATCGCTTGGACGCTTCGGGCGGCTTTGCTGCCGACGCAGGGCCGACGACGCCCTCGCCGGATGACCGCCTCAGTGACTTCGCTGGGGCAGGGGCCGCCGCCGAGACGGGCGGGCTTGGCTGGCGCTGGCCGCTCTTGGCGCCGCCGCCGTGGGCGCCCGATGCGGGCGCTCCTTCCGCAGCCGACGCGGCTCCAGCGGTCGACTCGGGCGATGGGCACTGAGCGTCGCGTGGAGTTCGGGCGCCTCCTCGTCGCGGGCCTCGCGCTGCTCGCGCTCGGCGGGTGCCCGGCGGACTCCGCGAATCCGCCGCGACCGGAGGGGCACCCTTGCGCGACCGTCGCTGACTGCAACGCGGGGCAGGTGTGCGGGCGCCTCATCGCGTGCGTCGACCTCCGATGCGAGGGTGGGCAGAGCCTCGAGGTCCCCTGTCCTCGAGCGCGCTGACGGCTACTCGTCGCTGAGTTGACCGGGCGAGTCGTCGACCGGGGCAGCGCCGTCGTCGGCCGACTCGGGCTCGCCCCCGGCTTCGTTGTCGTCGGTCGCGGCACGCGCCCCGGCGCCACCTTCGGCTGGCTCGGCCGCGTCGCCGCCCTCGCTCCCGCGGCGCACATATTCCGGCGCGTCGCCCGGGCGCGAGAGGTCCACCCAATACGCGCTGTCGCGCCGCACGTCGAAGTGCACGAACAGGCTGTTGGGATAGAAGCCGACGCCGACGTGATCGAACGTCTTGCAGAAGTCGCGCAGGTCGGTGTTGGCCACGCCCCGGATGCGGAGGTCCATGGCCTCGCCAGCGGTGTGGCGGCTCTCGCGACGCGTGTAGCCGCCCGGCGGACGCACGCCGCTGACGATCTCGATCGGCCTGCCGCCGAAGTGGTCGCTCACGCGCGCGAGCAAGCGCACGAGCCGCGGGTGAGGCTCCTTTCTGGGGCCGTCGTGCCGCGGAGCCATCAGGATCGCGAGGTCGCGGAGCGCCTGCCGCCGCACGACGCCGCGCCGGTCGACGAGTCGCACGCGCTCGGTGCGGTGCGTGGCCAGGCGCGTGAGCGAGACGACGCCAGCGTTGCGCGCCACGCCCCAGCGACTCGGCGGTGCGCGGTCGGCGGCCGTGCCGGGGAGCACGAGCTGCTGGCCCGCGCGCAGCGTCGCGCCCGCGTGCAGTCGATTCGAACGACACAGGTCCTCGGCCGAGACGCCGTGGCGGTGCGCGAGGTTCTCGATCGTGTCGCCCGCGCGCACGGCGATGGTGCCTTGGCTCGGGACCGTCAGGATCTGCCCGAGCTGCAGGGAAGCGCTCGGGGCGAGGTGGTTTGCCGCCGCGAGGGCATCGACCGAGATCTGGTAGCGATGCGCGATTCGCCCGAGCGTCTGGCCGGCGCGCACTCGGTGCTCGCGCGGCAGGGCCGACGCTGCGGGGGGCGGCCGACGCTGAGCCTCCGCGGTCGGGACCAGCCCGCGAGGGGTCGGTCCGAGCGCAGCGAGGGCGCTGAGCAGCGTGGCGAGGGCGAAAGCGGTCACGGGGGCGCGCACGGGGGCATCATTATGCGCGAGCGCCGCCGGCGTGCGACGGGCGGCTCGTCACTTTTTTTGATCTCCGCGGACCGGGGTGCGACAGTCGCAATCGCTGCTGTTTCACTGGGCAGCCGATGACGACTCGCTGTTTGACAACCGAAAGAGAGCACGACTCCCAGGTCCGGTCCCCGCTCGCGGGTGGCTGCACCCTCGGCGCCCCGACGGATCGCGTCCACTGGTTCCCATGTGGGCGATAGATCGATCCAATTGCACTTAATTTAGACGTAATTAACCCCATATTCCTTGACGACTTCAAGGCGTCGCACATATGGTGGGGCACGCGTGAGGAGGGCTTCGTCGCCCTGCTCGCCCGCCCCCCACCAGATGGAACCGAACGAAAAGGTCACCGGTACGGTACGTCCGACGAGCGAGTCGGCGCCCCCGGCGGCATTCTCGCCCGAAGTTCCGGCCGTTCGTCCCGCGGCGAATGGCGACGAGGCTGCGGCCCCGGCGAAGGTGGCCAGCGAAGCTGTTGGCCCGGCGAGGTCGGCCAGCGAAGCTGCTGGCCAGGCGAAGCAGTCCAGCGAAGCCGCTGGTCCTGCCAAGCAGAAGAACAACGTCCGCAAGATCCGCATCGAGCGGATGATGTCCAAAGCGGAACTGGCGCGTCGTGCGAATCTCTCGGTGTTAACCATCGATCGCATCGAGAAGGGCTTCGGGTGCCGCATGGACACCAAGCGGAAGATCCTCGAGGCCCTGGGTCTGAGCCTCGACGACCGCGTACGCGTGTTCGGCGAGGAGGAGTGATGCTCGCCGATGGCCTCAGAAGGGAAGAACCTCGTCGGGGTCGACATTGGGTCGAGCTCGATCAAGGTCTGCGAAATAGAGGAAGGGCGTAAAGGCCAGCGCACACTCGTGCGCTTCGGCTTTCACGCACTCCCACCGCAGACGGTGGTCGATGGCCACGTGATGAACGCTGGCGCGATCGTCGACGGACTGGAGCGTCTGTTTCACAAACAGAAACGCCGGGACGTCGCACTGCGCGCGAGCGGGCACTCCGTGATCATCAAGAAGATCACCATGCCGGTGATGACACCGGCGGAGCTCGCCGAGCAGATCGGCTGGGAGGCGGAGCAGCACATCCCCTTCGACCTGGCCGACGTGCAGATCGACTACCAGGTGCTCTCGCAGCGTGCTGCGCAGGGGCAGATGGACGTCCTGCTCGTGGCGGCGAAGAAGGAGGAGCTCACCGACCTCACGAACCTCGCCGTTCAAGCGAAGCTCAAACCGCGCATCGTCGACCTCGACGCGTTCACCGTGCAGAACTGCTACGAGGCGGCGTACGGGTTGCCGACGCAGGGGCAGACGGTCGTGCTGCTGCACGTCGGCGCTTCGCTGACGACGCTCAACATCCTCTCGAACGGCGCGACCGCCTTCACGCGAGACATCGCGAACGGCGGCAACGCGATCACCGAGGAGATCCAGCGGCGCCTGAACATCTCGCAGGAGGAGGCAGAGGCCTTCAAGTGCGGCGGTGCGCAGGGGCTCGTGCCGAAGGAAGTGCCGGAGATCGTCGGGCAAGCGGTCGAGGGGCTCGCTGGCGAGATTCAGCGCTCGCTCGACTTCTACCTCGCCACCAGCGGGGACCGCGACGTCGACCGCATCGTCATCTCGGGCGGCACGGGGAACGTCGCCGCGCTGCGCCAGTCGGTGTCGCGTAGGACGCGCGTAGAGGTCGAGCTGCTCGAGGCGACCCGCGTCGCCACGCCCGACCCGAAGCGCGTAGATCCGATGGTGCTCCAGGGCCGCGAGCTTCAGGCGGTGGTCGCGTGCGGCCTGGCGCTCCGCAAGGAAAGGGAGCAGGCGTCGTGATACGCATCAATCTCCTCCCCGGGGCCAAGCGCGGCGCCAAGGCAGGCTCGTCCGCTGCCTCGTCGTCGTCCTCGTCGGGGGGCGGGCAGGGCTGGATTGTCGCGTACGTCTTCATCACGCTCGCGACCTGCGGTGTGCTCGCCGCCGTCTACATCAGCTTCCAGGGACGGCTCGAGGAGAAGAACCGAGTCAACACCGACCTGCGGCGGCAGATCACCGACGCCCAGGCGAACAGCGCGCTGCTCGAGGAGCTGCAAGGCAAACTGACCGCCAGCCACGACCTCGAGCGCATCGTCGGCGAGCTTCGCCGCGCGCAGCTGGGTCCCACGCGCGTCCTCATGGAGATCGCGAAGATCCTCAGCGAGGGTGCGCACGGCGGGCCGACGATCGATCCGCAGCGTCTCGACGAGCTTCGCCGGGACAATCCGCTCGCTGGCTACAACGCCGGCTGGGACTCCCGCAGGCTCTGGGTGGGCTCCTTCACGGAAGAGAACCGCGAGTGCAAGATCACCGGCATGGGTAGGACCAACGAGGACGTCGCTGAATTCCTCGCCCGCCTGGCCCTGTCGGACCTCTTCCAAGAGGTCACGCTCGAGCGCACGCAGGCAGCGATCGACACGGACACTGCGCTGCCGCTCATCGCCTTCGAGCTGAGCTGCAAGGTGATCTACTGATGGCCGCCCCCACGAAAGAAACCCCGTCGTTCGCCACGCTCGGCGCGCCGGTGAAGGCGTTGCTCGGCTTGATGATCGGCGCGGTGCTCGTCGTCGTCTACTACCTGGCCCTCCACACGCCGCTCGTCGACGAGATCGACCAGGCGGACGGTACGCATCGGCAGCTTCAGGGGCAGCTCTCCCAGGCGGCAGAGCGGCAGCGGGAGTACCTGCGCGTGCGGGCGGAGCTCGATGGGCGCGCGGCGATCGACCGCCAGAACAAGCGAGTACTGCCTGAGCACGCCGAGATCCCCGCGTTCTTGCAGGATCTCAACCGCCTCGCGGAGCTGAGCGGGCTGCGCCTGGAGCTCGTCGAGCCGAGGCCCGACGAGGTGGACACGCAGTACGTGAAGATCCCCGTCTCGCTCGCGTTCTCGGGGCACTACCACCAGGTGGCCAAGTTCTTCTTCAACGTGAGCCAGCTCGACCGCGCGATCAGCATGGAGAACGTGCAGCTCTCGAACCCGGTCGTCGACGGTGACGAGCTCACCGTGAAGATCGCGGTGCTCGCGACGACGTACCGCAGCGCGACGACGGACGAGTCGGCCGCAGCGGCCACTGCGGCGACGCCGGCTGCGGCCGCGGCGCCCACGGGGAGGCACTGATGCGCTGGTCTGTCACCTGGGCCGCGCCCGCGCTCGGTATCGCGCTCGGACTCGCCTCGGCCTGCGAGCCCGACTATCAAGCAGGACCGCCTCCTCCCCGACCGCCCGGCGGCGCGGGTGGCGGCACGACGCCCATCGCTGCACCCCCCGACGTCGACGGCGGGGTGGACGCTGGCGCACCGCCCCTCCGCTATCGCGACGAGGACTTCGTCGAGTCCAACGTCAACCGGGATCCGTTCCGCAGCTTCGCGAAGCTGTTCCGCGTTCGGCCGCCCGAGGCTCCGCAGCGGACGGTGATCATGCCGACCGTCGGCGTCGACGAGATGAACCTGATCGCGATCATCAGCGGCGTCGCCAACCCGCGCGCGATGTTCAACGACCGCGCCGGCGTCGGCTACGTCCTCGAGCGCGGTGACTACGTCGGGCGCGGCGAGACCGTGCAGACGGGCGGCGAGGGCGGGATGTCGGTGCTGCTCAACTGGCGGGTCGATCGGATCCGCGAAGGGGAGGTCGTGCTCACGCGCGACGATCCGACCGCGCCGAATCGCCCGCCGCTGACGCGCGTGATCACCCTGCACGACGAGAACGAGACCCCGCAGCACTGACGGCCGGGTTCACCGGCCGCCCGCTCGGTGGGTCGCTCAGCCGTCGTCCTCGGCGAGGACGACGACGCGATCGCCGGGCGCTGGCATGAACGGGGTCTGACGGTCGACCGGGTTGAGGAGCAGGCCGAAGCGGCGCGCCGGGTCGTCGACGTAGCGCTGCACGCCCATGAGCACCTCGCCGCGCGCCTTGGCCGCGAGGATGAGGTACTCGACCGTCGCGGGCTGACCCGCCGGCACGTAGACCTCGAGCGGCTTGAGGTAGATCTCGCTGCCATCGGACTGGAAGAGGTCCTCGAGCACGGCGCGCACGCGCGGCTCGTAGGTGATCTGCGCCAGCACCATGGACACCATCTCGTTGCTGATGACGATGTCGTTGATCTCGGTGGTCGCCGCGAGCTCGCGGTTCTTCGGATCGAGGATCTCGGAGCAGACCTCCTGCCGCGGCACGCCGTGTCGGCGACGCGCATCGCGGAGCAGGAGCAGCGCGATGATCGCGCGCGTATCGGCGTCCTCGGCGCTGTTCGAGTCGATCGAGTCGCCGAGCACCATCACGGTCGGGTACTTCTGCGGCTGGAGCTCCTCCATCAGCGCGCGGCTCGTGAACGCACCGACGACGTGCTGCAGCGAGACGTTCTTGAGCGGGCCGATGCTCTCGCGGAGGCGCGTCTCGCGCTCCTCTTGGCTCAGCGAGTTGACGAGCGTGAGGCTGGAGCCTTCGCCGACGTAGTTGTCGTACTCCTGCACGATCGGGAAGAGCTTCTCGTTCCAGCCGAGGATCAGCATGTGCTCGACTGGCTTGCGCGGCGCGGCCTCGAGGCGCGGCATGTCGGCGAAGCGCAGCGCCCCGCCGTACGGAGCGACCTGAATGTTCGCGTCCTCGGCGAGGATGAGCAGCTCGTCGTCGGCCTGCAGAACGTAGTCGGCGGCCGGGTTGAGCTGATGCGAGGAGCCGTCCGCCTTGGAGGTGCCGACGAGCAGCCCGTTCGGGAAGTCGAGCAGCACGTCGGCGAAGGCCTTGCCGACGACGTGCGGCACGCGCTTGTAGTGCAGCTCGTTGCCCTCGAAGCGGAGGAGCTCGTCGTAGACGAAGGAGAGGCCGCCGATGCGCGAGGTCTGCAGGATGATCTTCGAGATCATCTCGTTGGTCTTCACGACCTGCGCGCGCCCGTTCGACGCGATGACGGCGATCTCCTGGTTCTCGGCGACCATCACCTCGGCGGTCACGCGGGGTAGCTGCGTGCGACCGCGCGCCTCGGGGTGATTGTAGAGCGCGAGGAGCGTCTTGATGATCCGCCCGTCGGCGCGGTTCGGCTCCTCGACGTCCTTCTCGTCGATCAGCACGACGACCGCTCGCGCGTGGGCGAAGGACACGCGCGCGAGGTCGTTCAGCGACACGCTGCTGCCGGAGCGCACGACGAGCTTGACCCGGTCTTGGTGGACGACCTTGTCGCGGAGGTCGGCCTCCATGTCGAGCTTCTCGCGCTCGGCGAGCACGACGCAGACGATCTTCTGCGTGGCGTAGGCCTCGGAGATCTGGTCGATCACCGAGTAGATCTTCTCGGACCAGCCGAGGATGAGGAAGTGCCCCTCCTCCATCACCGGCGCGCCGCCGCGCTTGATGGCCTCGAGTCGCTCCTGGAAATTTCCCGCGAGCGACGAGATGAGCAGGCCGGCGACGATGACGCCGAGGATCGTGGCGGCAGTCGACACGAGGCGATTCACGTTGCCGGTGTCGCCGCCCATCGAGCCGGCGTCGATCAGGCGCGTGAAGTACCACCATGCCTTGTCGATGAGGTTGCCGTCGGCGATGCCGAGGCTCGGCATCACGGAGGACGTCACGGCGGAAATTGTCGTGAAGAAGATCACGAGGATGCAGGTGAGCCCGAATAGGAACCCGAGCTGTTTACCCGCGCCTCCGCCGAGAAACTCATCCGCGCGGTACCGAAGCTTCGCTTTCCATCCACGTTCGACAGCCATGCGCGCTCCGTAGCACGAGCCGCTTTTTTGCGTCTATGCCTCGAGCCGTTCGATGATCCGCAGCGAGGCAGACCAGGAGATGAATATGCGCGCTCGAAATGGTCTCTTGGTGCTCGGCGTCGTGCTCGGCTTCTCAGTCGGAGCGCAGGCGCAGAGCCCAGAGAGAATTACGGTCGGGGTCGCGCTCGAAGCCGGCGACGGGCGAGCGGAGCTCGTCGTTCGTGGGGACTTCGAGGAACCTTCCTACGCGGTGAGGGCACGCGATGGCGGCCTGACCGTCGTGCTCGAGGTAGCAGGAGCGACGCTGCCTGACGGCGCCGTCGCGACGGGCTCGAGCCCGCTCGTGTCGCGGACGACCGCGAGCACGACCGCGCAGGGCGTGCGGGTGGAGGTCGCGCTCGCGCGGCCCGCTGCCTATCGCGCGCACGCGGAGCGGGGACGTATCGTCCTCCGCTTCGAGCCGCTCGACGAGGGGGCGACGCCCTCCGTGAGCGAGCCCGTCGCCGCGCCGACCGCGGTGGCGCCCGTCGGGCCCCCCACGGTGCGCGACGTGTCGATCGAGCGACGCGACGGGCGTGAGCGCCTGATCATCCAGCTCGACCAAGCGGCGCAGTTCCGCATCGTGCCGGCGGCGGTCGGCACCCTACGCCTCGAGCTGACCGGTGCGAGGCTCTCCGACGGCGCGCCGCGGCAGGTGAGCGGTGACGCGACGAGCGCCCTCCGTGGCGTTCGCATCGCGCGCCTCGGGGACCGCGTGATCGTCGACGCCGAGCAAGGCGAGGGCGCCACGGCGACCGCGATTCGCGAAGGAAATCGCATCGTCTGGCTCTTCGCCGCTGGCCCGCAGGTGCGCGGTCGGACGGCGTCGCGCACGGTCGCGCGAGAGCACACCGGCGCCGTCGCGGGTGTCGACGACGACACGACCCTGACGAGCGCAGGCGAGGGCGCGTCGGAGGGCGACACGAGCGAGGTCGCCGGCTTCCTCAGCGACGTCGCGCTGCAGGTCCGCGACGTGCGCGGCGGGCAGCGATATTCGGGGCGTCGCATCGACCTCGACTTCAAGGATGCCGACATCCACAACATCCTGCGCCTGCTCGCAGAGGTCGGCGGCGTGAACATCGTCACGAGCGACGACGTCACGGGCACCGTCACCATCCGCATGCGGAACGTGCCCTGGGATCAGGCGCTCGACGTGATCTTGCAGGCGAAGGGGCTCGGCATGGTCCGCCGCGGGAACCTGATCCGCGTCGCACTGCTGGTCACCCTCGAGAAGGAGCGGGAGCTCGCGCTCGCGCGCCGCAAGCAGAACGTCGACCTCGCGCCGCTCGAGACGCGCATCGTCCCCGTGAGCTACGCGGCGGCCACCGACCTCATGCCGCGGGCGCGTGAGCTCGGGTCCTCGCGCGGCACGGTCTCGGTCGACGAGCGCACGAACGTGCTCATCGTCCGCGACATCGTCGAGAACCTCGACGACATCGAGGAGCTCGTGCGCACGCTCGACACGCAGACTCCGCAGGTGCTGGTCGAGGCGCGCATCGTCGAGGCGACGAGCCAGTACGTGCGCGACGTCGGCATCCAGTGGGGCGGCGACGTCACGGCGGGCACCGCGACGGGCAACCCCACGGGGCTGCTCTTCCCGTCCAACATCGGCATGACGGGCGGCGCCTACGACGGCTCGACCCGGACCGAGGGCCTCACGCCGTTCACGACCGCGGTGACGCCGTCGAACTTCGCGGTGAACCTGCCCGCGACCGTCGGCGCCGGCGCCGGTGGCGCGCTCGGCCTCACGCTCGGCTCCATCGGCGGCAACGTCAACCTCAGCGTGCGCCTCTCGGCCGCCGAGGCGAACGGCAACCTCCGCATCGTCTCGAGCCCGCGCATCCTGACGCTCGACAACCACGAAGCGCACATCGCGCAGGGCACCTTGATCCCGTACTCCCAGGTGAGCGCGCAGGGCGTCCAGACGGCCTTCCAAGAGGCGAAGCTCGAGCTGCGCGTGCGGCCCCATGTGACGAGCGATGGCTCGGTCTCGATGCACGTGAAGATCACGCGCGACGAGCCCGACTTCACCCGCAGCTCGACGCGCGGCGACCCGACCATCCTCAAGCGCGAGGCGGAGACCGACCTCCTCATCGAGGACGGTCACACGGCGGTCATCGGCGGCATCTACACGCGCTCTGCGGGTCGCAACCGTGACCAGATCCCGTTCTTCGGCGACATCCCGATCCTCGGCGTGCTCTTCCAGCGTCGGCGCGTCCGCGACGACCGCAGCGAGCTGCTGATCTTCCTGACCCCGCGCATCGTGAACCGCGCCGAGGCGAGCGTTCGATAGCGCCTCCGCCCGCCCATCGCAGCGAGCGCCCGAGTGGGCGCCTCGCGCGACCCTCACCCCCATCTCGTATCCCGAAGTGCCCGCTGACCGAGCCCGCAATCCCGTAACTTGGAACGCAGCGCTCAGGCGGGTAACCTGTTCGATGTAAAGTCTGTCTGGAGGAGCCGCATGCGTCCCCTGCTCATCGCCGTTCTCGCCGTCGCTACCGTGTGCTCCGCTTGCGTGGACGACAATCCGGGCCTCGTGGTCGCCGGCAACGTCAGGCCCGACTCCGCGTGCCTGTTCGCGGCCACGGGCGGAGCGCTCGTCGCCTACGGCATCTACGACGTCGCGCTCGTGCACCCGTACTTCGCGGCGCCGCTGTTCCGCTCCGGGCTCGTGTCCCGGTCGGCGACGGAAGGTCCGCCGCGCGCGGAGCCGAACGACATCCTGATCGAGGGCGCGGTCGTCGAGCTCACGGCCGTCGACGGCAGCGCGCTCGGCGTCGCGTCCTACTCGGTGGCGATGACGGCCTTCGTCCCCACGGCGGTCGACGGAGAGCCGGGCAAGGCGAGCGGCCTGGTCGAGGCGATCCCGGCGTCCGTCGGCGCGGAGCTCGCGGCGCTGACCGCGGGCGCGCCTACCACGATCGTCGCGCACATGACGTTCTTCGGTCACACGACGGGCGGGACCGCGATCGACTCGAACCCGTGGTCGTGGACGCTCCAGGTCTGCACGGGCTGCCTCCAGGCGCCCTGCGAGACGCTCCTCGTCAACCAGTGCTTCGCCGGCCAGGACGGCTACCAGTACCAGTCGGCTAGCTGCCCCCCGCCCGTCTGAGCGAGTCGGCGGCGTCGACGCGCGCCGCGCGGCTCAGGCCGCGGCGCGCGCGACCGCTACGAGGACGGCGTCGGAGAGGGCGAAGCGCAGCATCGCGGCGAGGGCAGGAGACCTGCGCACCGCCGAGACGAAGCCGCCCTCGGTGGAGACGTCGAACGCCGCGAGCTCGTCGTCGTCGGCGCGGAGCGCGTCGATGGACGCGCGCACATCGCCCGCGACGAGCAGCCCGGCGCACGCTGCGGTGGCCTGGGCGCCGTGGAACGCGGCCTCGTAGGTGAGCGGCGAAGGCAGCGCGAGCAGCTCGTCGCGCACGGCCCGCTGCTGGGCCCCGGGCATCGTCCGCCAGAGCTCGGCGGCGAACGCCGCTGCGTCGCGCGAGACCTTGCCAGCGCCGTCGGCTGGGCCGAACGCGGCGACCGTCGCCTCGACGACGGTGCGCGCCTCGGGCGCGGCGAGCCCGCCCACGAGGACGTTGTCCGGACGCGCGAGCTCGAGCGCGCGCGCGAGCCGGAAGCGCAGCTCGTGGTCTTGGCCCTCGAAGCTCGGTCCCGCGATGATCGCGGGCGGCGAGGTGGTCGCGACGATGAGCTCGCCGCCTCCCCATTGCCGCACATAGAGCGGGGTCCCGGTCGCATCGAGGATGCGCGTCGCGGTGGCGTACGCGCGCCCGATCGGGGACTGCGTGCGGGTGGAGATTCGGTCGGTGCCGAGCGTGCGATAGGCCTGCAGCGAGCGGCGAAAGAGCAGCTGCGCGCCGTTCTCCCACACGCGGCGGAGCACGCCGCGGAGCGCGGCATACGCCGGGTCCTGGCGCGCGCTCGTCAGGAGCTCGGCCTCGATGGCCCCCTCGAGCGCCAGCGGCGTCGGGGCCGGGATCGAGCGGTCGAAGAGCGACAGGATCGAGCTCGCGACGCGGGCCTCTGCGCGCGCCCCGCGACTGAGCGCGACCGTGCGCAGCGTGCGCAGCGCGCCGGTGCGTGATGGGTCCTGGCGCAGCAGCGTGCGGAGCAGATGCGCCGCCTCGTGCGCCCGAGCGGGGTCCTGCGCGAGCAGCGCCGCGAGCGCTTCGGCGCCGTCGAGGTCGCCCGCACCGAGGACGCGCTCCACCGCCGCGGCGGCGGAGAACTGCGTGGGCCCCGTCAGCGTGTCGTGCGGGGAGTCTGCGGCGGCCTCGGAGGCCGCGTCGCCGTCGACCTCTGGAGCCTCTTCGACCCGCATCGGTGCGGCTTCGATAGGCTCCGGAGCTTGCTCGACGGGCGCCTGCGGGGCTTCGGGGAGCTCCGGAGCTTGCTCGACGGGCGCTTGCGGGGCTTCGGGGAGCTCTGGAGCT
>CAIUAC010000540.1 GCA_903896985.1 uncultured Sandaracinus sp. | reverse complement strand
TCTGCACCCGCGAGGTGCCGCGCTGGAACAGCGTCTCGATCAGCGGCTATCACATCCGCGAGGCGGGCGCGACGGCCGGGCAGGAGCTCGCCTTCACCATCGCCGACGGGCTCGCCTACGTACAGCACTGTGTCGACCGCGGCCTGCACGTCGACGACTTCGCCCCGCGGCTGTCGTTCTTCTTCGACGTGCACTCGGACTTCTTCGAGGAGATCGCGAAGTTCCGCGCCGCCCGCCGTCTCTGGGCGTCGCTGATGCAGGAGCGCTTCGACGCGAAGAAGCCCGAGTCGCTGATGCTCCGCACGCACGCGCAGACCGCCGGCGTGTCGCTGACCGCGCAGCAGCCGTACAACAACGTCGTGCGCGTCGCGCTGCAGGCGATGGCGGCGGTGCTCGGCGGCACGCAGTCGCTGCACACCAACTCGCTCGACGAGACCTACGCGCTGCCGAGCGAGGAGTCCGTGACCATCGCGCTCCGCACGCAGCAGATCATCGCCGAGGAGACCGGCGTCACGAACACCATCGATCCGCTCGGCGGCAGCTACTTCGTCGAGTGGATGACGGACAAGCTCGAGGCCGAGGCGCGCGAGTACATCCGCAAGATCGACGAGATGGGCGGCATGGTCAGCGCGGTCGAGCGCGGGTATCCGCAGCGCGAGATCTCCGCGAGCGCCTATCGCTTTCAGCGGCAGGTCGATCGCGGCGAGAAGGTCGTCGTCGGCGTCAACAGCTACAAGCAGCAGGCTGAGCGCTCACGGATTCCGCTGCTTCGCGTCGACGAGACCGTGCAGCGCGATCAGATGGAGTCGCTCGCGAAGGTGAAGCGCGAGCGCGACCAGGATCGTGTGCGGAACGCGCTCGCCGCCATCGCCGAGACGGCGCGCGGCGACGCGAACCTGATGCCCCCGATGATCGACGCCGCCAAGGCGTATTGCAGCGAGCAGGAGATTTGCGATGTCCTCCGCGAGGTCTTTGGACAGCACTCGGACCGGCCCGAATTCTGACGTGAAGGACGCGACTCGCCTCGTCGAGCTGCTGCGTGAGGTGATGGCTGCGGAGGGCTACATCAGCCCTCAGCGGATCACCGCGCTCGCCGCGGAGCTACGGCTCCCGCGGGCGCGCGTCGAGGGCGTCGCGGGCTTCTACTCGTTCTTCGCGACCGAGCCGCGCGGGCGGTTTCGCGTCCTCTTCAGCGACAACATCACGGATGAGATGGCCGGCAGCGGGCCGCTGCGGCAGCGCCTGCTCGACGCGTTCGACCTCGAGCTCGGCGAGGTCTCGCGCGATGGGCTCGTCAGCGTCGACACGACCTCGTGCACGGGGCTCTGCGATCAGGGCCCGGCGCTGCTCGTCAACGGCTACGCGATCGGGCGCCTGACGCCCGCGCGCATCGGCGCGATCTCGTCGCTGATTCGCGGCGGTCTCTCGGTCGATCAGTGGCCGGAGAACCTGTTTCGCATCGACACGCACCTCGAGCGCAAAGACCTGCTCCTCTCGACGCCGCTCGCGCCCGGGGAGGCGATTCGCGCGGCCGTCGCGCGCGGAGCCGAGGCGACCATCGAGCAGCTGAAGCTCTCGAACCTGCGCGGTCGAGGCGGCGCGGGCTTCGGGACGGGG
>CAIUAC010000539.1 GCA_903896985.1 uncultured Sandaracinus sp. | reverse complement strand
GGTCGAGAAGACCTACCTCGCGCTCGTCCGCGGCGTCGCGCCCGAGCACCTCGTCGTCGACTACCCCGTGCCGAAGGACGAGGGCGGCGAGCGCGTCCCCGCCGTCACGGACCTGCGCCGCCTGTGGGAGGGCCCGCACTGCTCGCTCGTCGAGGCGAAGCCGAAGACGGGGCGCTTCCATCAGATCAGGCGGCACCTCAAGCACCTCCATCACCCGATCGTCGGCGACACCAACTACGGCGACGGCGCGACGAACCGCAGGTTCCGCGCCGACTACGCCCTGACTCGCCTCGCGCTCCACGCCGCGCAGCTGGTGTTCCCACACCCGCGCACGGGCGCGACGATGAGCGTCGCCGCGCCGCTCCCCGCCGACCTCAGCGACGCGCTGCGCAGGCTCGGAGTACCCGACGCGCTGCTGCCGCCGACGCGCGGTGTTTGAGCGGCGCGCAGCGCGAGCCTCCTCCCGCCGACGGCCCTCATCCTCTCCGAATCCTCGAGCGCGACCTCGATCACGAACATTCTCGCCGCACACATCGAGTAGTCTCGGCGCGTGGATCCCACCACGGCCGAGCAAACGATCGCCGCCACGATGGCGCGACTCGGGCTGGCGGACACCGGCCTCGGCTCCGCGTCGGAGACCATCGCGCGCCGTCCAGAGACTGCTCGGCACGGCGTCACGCTGCCGCTGATCGCCCTCGACGCGGCGTCCTCTCCGATGTCGAGCGGCGGGACGAGCACCGATGCAGACCTGGTCGCGCGCGCCGAGCTCGGCCGCGGCGGGATGGGCGTCGTGCACCTCGCCGAGCAGCGCTCGCTGCTGCGCGACGTCGCCGTCAAGCGAGCGCTGAGCCGCGACGGATCGGTCGCGTCTGCCCTCGTGCGCGAGGCGCGGATCATGGGCTCGCTCGAGCACCCGAACCTCGTGCCGGTGCACGCGCTCGGCATCGATCGCGAGGGCGCCCCGGTGCTCGTGATGAAGCGCATCGAGGGAGTGTCGTGGCGCACCCTGCTCCGGGAGCCCGCTCACGTCGGCTGGCAGTCGCTGCTCATGGGGCATGAGGACCGCCTACGCGCCAACATCGAGGTGCTCTCGCAGGTGTGCCGCGCGCTCTCGTTCGCGCACGACAAGGGGGTCGTTCACCGCGACCTCAAGCCCGACAACGTGATGATCGGCGCGTTCGGGGAGGTCTATCTGCTCGACTGGGGAGTCGCGCTGCGGCTCTCGGAGGCGGCGGCGGAGCCCCCCGCGATCGTGGGGACTCCAGCGTATCTCGCGCCCGAGATGGCGCATGGAGACCCGACGCTGATCGACGCTCGCGCCGACGTCTACCTGCTCGGCGCGACGCTCTACGAGGTCCTCTCCGGCCGGATGCCTCACGAGGCCCCGACCCCGATGGCGGCGCTCGTCTCGGCGCTGCTCGGCGCAGAGCCTCCCCTCCCCGCAGACGCGCCCGCAGAGCTCGCCGCGCTCGTGCGGCACGCGATGGCCACCAAGCCCGCGGAGCGCGTCGCGAGCGCGGACGCGTTCCTCGGCGGACTCAAGCGGTTCCTCGCGTCGCGTGAGGCTGAACTCCTCGTGACGGAGGCGCGCCTCGCCATGTCACGGGCCGAGGCGGCGGTCGCCGCAGAGGGTGCCCGGTCGAGCGACGCCTTCCGGGCGCTCATCGAGGCGCGCTTCGGCTTCGTCGCTGCGCGCCGCGTCCGTCCGCACGACCCGCTGCTCCAGACAGCCCTCGACGAGTGCCATGTGCGCCTCATCGAGCGCGAACTCGCCCTCCGCAGCCCAGGCGGCGCGCGCACGCTCCTCACCGAGCTCGCCATACCTCAGCCCGAGCTCGAGACGCGCATCGCGGCGCTCGAGCGCGACCTCGAGGCGGAGCGCGTCGCGGCCAATCTGCTCCGCGACGCTCGGGAGAACGCGGACACCTCCGGCGCGCTGAGGGTGATGCAGAGGGTCATGTACATCCTC
>CAIUAC010000538.1 GCA_903896985.1 uncultured Sandaracinus sp. | reverse complement strand
GCTGCGGGCGGCGCGGCGCTGTCCGCGGGCGCGGGCGCCGGGTCGGTGATGATGAACTCGACGCGCCGGTTCGTCTGGCGGTTGGCGTTGGTCGTGTTCGGCGCGAGCGGGCGCGTCTGTCCGAGGCCCAGCGCCTCGAGGCGGTCGGCCGCGATCTGGTGGTCGCTGAGCCACTTCACGACGGTCTCCGCGCGAGCCTGCGAGAGCTCGAGGTTGTGCGGCGCGCGCCCGCGGTCGTCCGTGTGGCCTTCGACGCGCACGTGGCGGATCTGCGGGTTCACGGCGAGCGCCGCGCGGATCTCCTCGAGGATGGCGGCCGCCGACGGGAGCAGCGTGGCGCGGCCCGTGGCGAACTCGATGCGCTGCAGGATCGTGATACGGCCTGCCTCGACGCGGACCGCCTGCGGGCAGCCATGCGCCGCCGGCGTGCCGGGCGCGGTCGGGCACTGGTCATCGCCGTCGAGGACCGTGTCCTGGTCGTTGTCCGGGTCAGGCACGCCGTCGGTGTCCTGGAAGCCGTCGCGGTCCTCGGGGACCAAGGGGGCGCCGTCGGCGGCGTCGAGCACGAGGTCGAGGTCGTTGTCCGGGTCGGGCACGCCGTCCGCGTCCTGGAAGCCATCGGCGTCTTCGGCGTCGTTCGGAGCCCCGTCCGCCGCGTCGAGGACGTGGTCGGCGTCGTTGTCGGCGTCCGGGCAGCCGTCGGTGTCTTGGAAGCCGTCCGGGTCTTCGGCGTCGGTCGGACACTGGTCGGCGGCGTCGAGGATGCCGTCGCCGTCACGGTCGTCGGCCTCCGGGCAGCCGTCCTGGTCGGCGTTGCCGTCGAGGTCTTCGGGGTCGGTCGGGCACGCGTCGGCCGCGCCGAGGATGCCGTCGTGGTCGGGATCGTCGCCCGCGGCGCTCTGCCAGGGGAGGCCGAGGCTCATGCTCAGGCCCGCCTGGATGAAGTGGAGCGGCGTGTCGAGCATCGCCATCGAGTAGCCGACGAACGGGCCCCAGCCCGCGTTCGCGCAGAACGGGAGGTCGTAGCCGAGCTCCGCGTCGACGCCGAAGACGTTCTCGCCGAGCGACTCGTGCATACCCGCGAAGCCGCCGAGCCAGAAACGGTCGAGGCGGAGGACGAGACCGCCGCTCCACGACGCGTGGAGGGCGTCGGGCTTCGCCTGGAACGGCGAGAAATACGAGCCGCCTGCGCGGACGGCGATGGCGAGCGGGTGCACGACGTAGACCATGGCCTCGCCGGCGATGTGACCGCCGACGCCGGCGTCGCTGGGGGGGCCGTTGAGGCCGAGGCTCGCGCCGGCCTCACCTCGCACCCAGATGAACGGCTCCTGCGCGTCGGCGTGCGCCGGTGCCCAGGCGAGGAGCGCCGCGATGAGCGCGGCGGAGAGAAGTGGCAGTTTCATGGGCGCGACCCTAGTCCTGGGACGCTCCCTGACAAGCCCCTGCGTCGCCCAATTGGGTGCGGGACCCGACCAAGGTTGAGCTCGGGACCCGACCGGGACCCGACCAAGGTTGAGCTCGGAACCCGACCAAGGTTGAGCTCGGGACCCGACCAAGGTTGAGTTTGGCTGCGATTTTGGGGGCTATACTCCCCCGCGCATGAACCAACGCACCGCCTTCGTCACCGGCGCGACGGGCTTCCTCGGGCTGCACGTCGTCGAGCAGCTGCTGCTCGCGGGCTTCCGCGTGACGGCCCTGCATCGCGCGTCGAGCGACCTGCGCTTTCTCTCGCCGTTCGTCCGCGCGCACCCCCTGACGCTCGCCGTCGGCGACATCACGGAGCGCGAGTCGCTCGTGCGGGCGATCCCCGCCGACTGCGACGGCGTCTTTCACGTCGCCGGGAACACGAACTTCTGGCGCGGCGGCAACGCGCGGCAGACGCTCGAGAACGTCGACGGCACGCGGAACATCGTCGACGCGGCGCTCGAGAAGGGCGCGCGTCGGCTGGTGCTGACCTCGAGCTGCTCGGCGTATGGCGGGCAACCGACCGTGCCGTTCGACGAGTCGGCGGCGCTGCTCGGCGGGGTCTCGAGCGTCAACTACGAGCGGACGAAGTACCTCGGCGAGGTCGAGGCGCGCGCCGGCATCGCGAAGGGGCTCGACGCGGTGATCCTCAACCCGACCAAGATCCTCGGCAAATACGACCGCACCAGCTGGGGCCGCATGATCCTCGCGATCGACGCCGGGAAGCTCCCCGGGCTGCCGCCAGGGACCGGCTCGTTCTGCTGCGCCGTCGAGGTCGCCAAGGCCCACCTCGCGGCGCTCGACCGCGGCCAGAGCGGCGAGAACTACCTGCTCGGCGGCACCGACGCGACCTACGTGGAGTTCGCCCGCATCGTCGGAGAGCTGACCGGCAAGAAGGTCCCCACGCACGGCACGCCGCTCTGGCTGATGTGGCCCGTCGCCGTCGTGCTCGACCTCGCCTCGCGCATCACCGGGCGCGCGCCCGAGCTGACGCCCGACAGCCTCGTCTCGCTCGGGCACTCGCCGCTCGTCCGCAGCGAGAAGGCGATGCGCGAGCTCGACTATCGCGCCGTGCCGCTCGAGACGATGGTGCGCAATTGCTACGAGTGGCTCGTCGCCGAGGGCTTCATCGCGCGCCGGACGTGAGCGCGCGCGTGCTAGATTTTCGCGCGATGTTCCCCATCTTCGAGCACGGGACGAGCGAGTACGACGAGGCGCTGCGGGCGCTCTCGCGGCGCGGTGAGGCGGACCTCGAGGCGGTCGAGCCGCAGGTCCGCGCGATCCTCCAAGCCGTGCGAACGCGCGGGGACGCCGCCGTGCGAGAGCTGACGGAGCGCTTCGACAAGCGCGCCGTGCAGGAGGTCGTGCTGCCGGAGAGCCTGTGGCGGGCGCGCGCGCTCGAGGTCGTGCCGGAGGTGCGCGCGGCGCTCTCGGCCGCGGCGGAGCGCGTCGAGCGCTACCACGTGCACCAGCGGGACCCTGGCTTCCGCTACGAAGAGGACGGCGTGACGCTCGGCCTGCGCGTGCGGCCGTGCAAGGCGGCGGGCGTCTACGCGCCGGGCGGCAAGGCGCGCTATCCATCGAGCGTGCTGATGGCCGCGATCCCGGCGAAGGTCGCCGGCGTGCCGCGCATCGTGCTCGCGACGCCGAACCCGACGCCTGAGATCTGCTGCGCCGCGGTGCTCTCGGGCGTGACCGAGGTGCTCGACGTCGGCGGCGC
>CAIUAC010000537.1 GCA_903896985.1 uncultured Sandaracinus sp. | reverse complement strand
CAGTCCGGCTCGCAGGCGGTCGTGCGCTTCGTCGCGGACCGCTACTTCCCGCGCGCGACTGACGCCGCGATAGACGCGGTCACGCCGCTGATCACGCGCACCGAGGTCTCGACGGCCGGGATCCTCGGCATTTTGTTGCTGCTGCCGGTGATGACGAGCCTCGTCCGGCAGGTCGAGGGCGCGCTCGCCGACGTCTTCCGCGCGCCGCCGCAGGCGGCGTTCTCGCTGCGCTTCTTGGTGCACTCGGGGCTCGCCCTCGGGGCGCCGATGCTCGCCGTGCTGAGCGCGCGCTACGTGCCGCGCTTCGGCAGCGGCGCGGCATACTCGCTCGTCGACATGCACCTCGGTCCGCTGCTCGTCAGCGCGGGCGTGCTCTATCTCGTCTACGCGTACCTGCCGGGGCGACACGTCAGCCGGCGACACGCGCTCCTCGGCGCGGTCGTCGCCGCGGTGCTCCTCGAGGCGGGCAAGCTCGGCTTCAGCCTGTACGTCACGTATCTCGGGCGCGGGATTCACCTCGTGTGGGGCGCGGTCGCCTTCGTGCCGCTGCTGCTGCTCTGGGTGCTCTTGATCTGGATCCTCGTGCTGCTCGGGGCCGAGGTCGCGGCGACCGCGCACGAGCTTGCCGAGCGCCTCGGGGCCCCGCCGCGCGTGCGCCGAGTGATCGTCCGGAGCTGGCGCCGACGCCTGCGGCGCAAGGTCGCGCAGCACGGCCGCGGGCGCGCGGCGGGGTGAGCCGAAGAGCGGTGGCCGGGCGACGTGCGTGGTCGCTCAGAACGTCCCGCCCGCGCCGAGGCCGACGAACCCTGGGCCGACGAGCGGAGCGAGCGTCAGGGAAGCCGCGCGCTGCCCGTCGTCGCCGGGGGACTGCTCGTCACGTCCGGTGAGCATCAGCGTGAGCCCAATGCCGGCGAGGATGACGCCCGCTGGAATGACGATGTCCGTGAGGAGGGCGAGCGTGCGCGCGGTACCGACGGCCGGCTCGTCCGGCGTCTTCGCGCTCCACGGGCACGCGCGCCGTCCACCAATGGGCGGCGACCCCGCGAGTCGCGGCCGCCGCTCGACGCTCCTCGACGCCGCGGTCGCCTGAGCGCGAATCAGCGCCGCAGCTCCGCGTCGAGCTCGGCGTCCCGTGGATCGATGGGAGTCTGGGCTCGCACGACGGCGTCTAGCTCGCGGAAGAGCTTGGTCCAACCCTCGGGCCCGCGCGCGGGCTCTCCCTTCGAGGCGGCGGTGAGGTCCGCGAGGAGCTGAGACAGACTCCCCGGCTCGACGAAGACGCGATCGGAGAGGCGGCGGCTCGGCATGCCCGGCGCGAGGAAGGTGACGAGCTCACCGCGGTCGAGCTGCACGCCCGTCGGCACGTGCATCACCGTGAGGCTCTGTATGACGCGCAGGCGCGAGACCCGGAGCGTGTCGAGCGGAAACGCGAGGTGTCCACGGAATGGGCGCGGGATCTCGACGCGATCTGCGTAGACCTCGACGCTCGCGCCGCCGACGCGATAGGGGCGGCTGCTCCAGACCACGAGCACCATCGGCAGCGAGAGCAGCGCGAGCAGCGCGAGCGACAGCGGAAGTCCCGGCGCGGGGAGCAGCCCCGCTTGCCACGCGAGCGTCGCCGTCGCGAGCGCCGTGAGCGCGAAGGCGCCCCAGACCCACGCGGGCGTCCGGACCGGATAGCGCGCGAGCGGCTCCTGCACGAGCGGGACGCTACCACGCGCCGCGTCAGCGGGCGCTGGCGACCCCGCGACGACGGGCCCGCACGGCCGCTGAGCCTCACTTGCGGTCTGCGTAGAGGATGTCGCTCCAAGTGGCCCACTCGCACGGCCCGCCTCGGCATAGGTTGACGCCGCTCCAGTCGGCGTCGCTCGGGCCAGTGGCGCTGCCGTCGCCGTTCGTGTCCCCGAGGTGCGCGTAGTCCTTCGCGGAGCTGAAGAGGCAGCTGTTGGCGCCACTTGCAGCGGGGACCGTGCCGCTGCCGCTGCGCTGGGTGCTCTTGATCGGGGGCCTGGGGTCGCTCGGCGCCGAGGTCGCGGCGACCGCGCACGCGCTTGCCGAGCGCCTCGGGGCTCCGCAGCGCGTGCGCAGGGTCGACCTCCGAACAGACGCGTCGTTCGCGTCCGTTCAGACGGGGAGCAGCTCGAGATGTCGGCCTGCGGCCTGCGCGAGGGGCGCGAGGTCGCCGGCATCGGACGTGACGATCTGGTCGTCGTCGTCCGCCAGCAGGACGAGCGCCGCGTCGACCACGTCCGAGCGCCCGGCGCGCGCCACGTCCGAGCGCCCGGCGCGCGCCAGGAGCTTGCCCGCCTCGCGCCCGAGGCTCTCGTCGAGGGCGCGCACCTCGAGCGCCGCGAGCGCTCGGGCGAGCGAGGCCTGACGCACGCCGCCTCCGCGCCACGCCTGACCGACCACGCCCCCGTGAGTGACGGCGAGCACGCCGGCGAGGTGCGCGGCCTTGAGCCGACGCCACATCGCGCGGTCGTTGCGGTCGAGCGCGATGAGCGCGCCAGCGTCGAGCACGAGCTTCATGCCGTCCGCCGAGGGGCACGAGGCGCGGCGACCTTCGGCTTCGGGACCGCGCGTCGCCTGCTCGCCACGGGGGCCATCGGCCCGACGAGCACGGCCGAGCGCCGGTCGGCGCGTTGCTGTGCGAGAAGCTCCGCGGCGCTGATCTCGCCGAACTCCGCCTCGTACGCGGCGATCGCGTCCCCCATCGCGGCGAGGCGCCGCTCCGTGGCCGCGCGCTCGACCAGCGCCGTGTTCACCCAGGCGCTGAGGGACGCCGCCCGGCCGCTCTTCACCGCGGCCTTGCCGAGGTACTCGAGCCGGAGCTCATCGCGCCTCGGGAGCACGTCGACGCGGTCTTCCTCGCCGGGCGCGTGGCACACCGGAGCGCGGCGGAGCGCGCGTGGGCTCAGCTCGCTGCGGTGACCTCGCGCCGCGCGCTCCTGCACTGTGGGCGCTCGCTCGGGCTGTCAGCGGACGCGGCTCGCGCTCGACGTGATCGGGCGTCGATCGCTCACCCCTCGTCGACGTGCTGGCGCGAGATCTCGACGAAGTCGTCGAGCGCGCCGAGGAACACGTCGAGGAGCGCAGGGTCGAAGTGCTTGCCTCGGCCCTCGCGGAGGATCTCCACGGCCTGCTCCACCGGCAGCGCGGGCTTGTAGACGCGCGCCGAGATGAGCGCGTCGAAGACGTCGCAGATCGCCACGACGCGCGCCGACCGCTGGATCTGCTCGCCGGCGAGGCCGTACGGGTAGCCGCTGCCGTCCCACTTCTCGTGGTGCTGCTCGGCGATGATGCGGCCCGCCTCGACGAGCGTGCACTCCCCCGGGTCGGCGAGGATCGAGGCGCCGAGGAGGGTGTGCCGCTTCATGGCGGTGAACTCCTCGGGCGTGAGCTTACCGGGCTTGCGCATGATCGCGTCGTCGATGCCGATCTTGCCGACGTCGTGCAGCGGCGCGGAGTGCAGGATCAGCTCGACCTCCGCGGCGGGGAAGCCGGCGAGCTCCGCGAGGCGCGCGGAGCAGCGGCTCATCCGCACGAGGTGCGCGCCGGTGTCGGAGTCGCGGTACTCCGACGCTCGCGCGAGGCGGAAGGAGATCTCGTACGCGTTGTGGCTGGCCCGGCGGAGCGCCTCCGCGAGGTCGGCCGTCCGGCGGGCCACCTCCTCTTCGAGCGCGCTGCGCATGTTGCGGAGCAGCTCGTGGTGCTGCCGGATCTCGAGGTAGTTCACGCAGCGGAGCCGGAGCTCCTCGGCGTCGAAGGGCTTGCTGATGAAGTCGTTGGCGCCGAGCAAGAGCGCGCGCTTCTTCTCGTCGGCGTTCGCGGTGAGCACGAGGATGGGGATGCGCCGGAGGCTCTCGTCGGGCGCCGCGCGCACCGCCTCGAGCACCTCGTAGCCGGACATCCCGGGCATCTCGAGATCGAGCAGCACGACGTCGACGCCCGGGCTCTCCGCGAGCACCTCCAGCGCGCGCCGACCATTGGTCGCGCGGATGAGCTCGACCTGAGGCTCGCCCTCCTCGAACACCGCCGCGAGCAGGTCGAGGTTGAACTCGACGTCGTCGACCGCGAGGATCCTGCCGGGGCTCGGGGGGAAGGTCATGGGGCCTCTGCTCGGGAGTAGGGTCGTAGCTCGGCCGCGAGCTGATCGAGAACGGTCGGCTCGGGCGCGCGCCCGGCCCTCGCGAGCTGCTCGAGCTCGGACGCTCGCTCGCCGTGCGCCAGGAGGCCGCTGTTGAGGAGCAGGCCTTTGAGGACGTGCAGCGCCCGCCCGAGCTCCTCGAGGTCGCCCGCGGCGCGCACCTCGTCGAGGCGCTCGAGCCCGGAGCGCACGCCCTGACTCGAGCTCGCGACCAGCCGCTGAGCGCGGGTCGAGTCGAAGATGGACTCGAAGTGTGCGCGGGCGATGGCGACGAGGTCCGCGACCGGCGACGCGGCGTCGCGGAGGAGCCCGAGCGAGGGCGCGCGGACGTGGACCGGCACGACCGAGGACGGGCGCGCCACGCGGGGAGGCCGGCTGAGGCGCGACCCCTCGTCCTGCGCCGGTGCGTACCGCTGCAGCGCGCGGGTGAGCTCCAGGCGCCGCACCGGCTTCGTCATGTAGCCATCCACGCCCGCGGCGCGCGCCCGCTCCATGTCGTCGGACATGGCGCTGGCGGTGAGCGCCACGATAGGCACGCGAAGGCCCGCCTCGCGGATCCTCCGGGTGGCCTCGATCCCGTCGACGCGAGGCATCTGCAGGTCCATCAGCACGAGGTCGTAGCCGTTGGCGCGCACCTTCGCGACCGCCTCCTCGCCGTCGCGGGCGACGTCGAAGCCGAGCCCGTACCAGCTCTGAAACATCTCCCGCAGGAGGTCGATGTTCATGTCCACGTCCTCGGCGACGAGGACCCGCATCCCCCGGAGGTCGCCCGCCTCCGGAACCTCGGCGAGGCCCGCGCTCGCCGCCTCGAGCAGCTTCGTCAGCCGATAGAAGGAGAACGGCTTCGTCATCACGACGTCGACCGGCAAGCCGTCGCCCTCGGGGCGCGCGAGCAGGCCGACGAGCTTCGCCTTGGGGCAGTGTTCGCGGAGCAACGCCGCGATGGCGCGCGCGGACGGGGAGAGCTCGAAGTCGAGCACGATGACGTCGCACCGAGCCCCGGTGTCGAGGCACAGCCGCAGCGCGTCGCTCGTCGTGGGCGCGGGCGAGGTGACGATCTCCGCGCCCCAGCCGTGGAAGCCCTCCGACAGCACGAGGGCCAGGCCCTCGTCGCGGGTGAGCAGCAGCACGCGCTGGCCCGCGAGGCCGCGGCCCTCGGTCCGAGACGCGCCCCGAGGGAGCGTCAGCGCGACGGTGAAGCGGCTGCCCGAGCCGACCGCGCTCTCGACGCGGATGTCCCCACCCATGAGCCGCGCCAGGGAGCGCGAGAGGAAGAGCCCGAGCCCGGTGCCGCCGAGCTTGGAGCCGTGCGCCTGGCCGAACGCCGTGAACAGGTCGGGGAGCTTGGCCTCCGGGATGCCGATGCCCGAGTCCTCGATGGTGACCTCGAGGCTCACGGCGCCCTCGGGGCCTGCACTCTCGCGCTCGACGAGCCGGAGGCGGACGAAGCCCGTCTCGGTGAATTTGGCGGCGTTCCCCAGCAAATTGACGAAGATCTGCGTCAGCCTGACGCGGTCCCCGATGACGGCGCTGTCGAGCTCCGGGAGCGAATAGCTGAGGTCGACGCCGGGGCGGACCCGCGTGGAGGCGATGACGACGGACTCGACCAAGACGTCCTCGAGGTCGAGCTCGTCGCGCGCGAGCTCCAGCTGCTCGGCCTGGACCTTGGACACGTCGAGCACGTCGGTCACGAGCGCCAGGAGGTGCTGCGCGCTCAGGTGCGCGTTGCCCGCGAAGCGGCGCTGCCGCTCGTTGAGCTGGGTCCCACGCAGGAGCTCGACGAAGCCCACGACCGAGTTGAGCGGCGTGCGGATCTCGTGGGAGATCGCCGCGAGAAAGCGCTTCTGGCTCTCGACGGAGCGGAGCAGCGCGGCCTCCGCGGAGCGCCTGTCCTCGATGTCGCGCGCGTTGACGAGCGTCAGCGGCGCGCCGGTGACCGGGTCGAGCACCGTCCTCGCGTCGATCCCGTGCCAGCGCGCCCCACCCACCGTCGCGAGGGGGACCTCGGCCGAGTAGACCGCGCCCTCCGCGAGGATGACGCGGGCTCGCGCGGCGTCCTCGGCGTCGTCGAACAGCGCCGCGAACGAGTCGCGCTCGGGCCCGCCCTCGAGGAGCCCGAACGTGCTCGACGCGGCGGGGTTCTCCAGCACGACGGCGCCGTCGCGACGAAAGAGCGCGATGCGCAGCTGCGTGTGGTGCAGCGCCTCCACCGCGCGGAGCGTCTCCGGGTCGACCAACGCCGCGGGCTGCGCCTCCTGCAGGCTGGCGAGCGAGCCGTCCTCGAGCTCGATCGCCACGCGCGTCACGCTCACCGTGGTCGGCTTACCCTTCGGATACAGCGTCCACTGCTCGTGCAGCACCTCGCCTGCGGCCATCCGGGCGAGCGCCGCGCGAAAGCGCGTGACCGCGGCGTCGGACATATCCGAGAAGTCACGCGCGCGGAGCTCGTCGAGGTTCGCGGCGCCCCAGAGCTCGAGGCCCGCGGGGTTGGCCCACACCATCCCCCGCGCCTCCACGTCGAAGACCCAGAGAGGCGCCTGCATCCAGGCGAGCCTCTCGAGATCCCCCACGCGGAGCTGGGCAGCGCGGGTCACTCTGTCGCTTAGGAGCCGCCGAGCGCGGCCTGGCAGTCGGCGATCACCTTGGCCACGGACGGGCGGCGCCCTGCGGCGTCGAACCACGCGAGGAGCTTCGGCGCGCGCTCGGGGGGGAGCGGGCGGCCGTACGCCTCGGTAAGCATCTTCAGGTAGAGCACGCTCAGCGCGAACGACGCATCGGCCAGGCCGAACGTCTCCCCGAAGAAGAACGGCGCAGGCTCGATCGCCGCCTCGAGGACGTCGGTGAGGCGGTAGAGCTCGTCCACCTCCGCGACCATCGCGGGGTCGTCGCGGCGGCCGTCGTTGAGGGCGAAGTAGAGCGTGCTGAGCTGCTTGCCGAAGTACAGGTCGTGAAAGCGCGAGAGCCAGCGCGAGTGGGCTCGCTTCGCCGCGCCGCTCGGCAGCATCGCCGGCTCGGGGTACGCCTCCTCGAGGTACTCGACGATGACCTCGCTCTCGGCGAGGGCGACGTCCCCGTCCACGATGAACGGCACCTTGCCGAGAGGGTTCTGCGCGAGAAACTCGGGCGAGCGCGTCGAGCCGCCGGGGAGTGGGGGCAGCTCGTGGGCGATGCCCTTCTCGAGCAGCGTGATGCGCACCTTCGCGCAGTGGTGGCTGTAGGGCAGGTGAAAGAGCTTCATGGCCGGTTCCGGGGGGGGGCGCGCCGTGCGCCCACGATGGAAATCGGCAGGACGAGCCCGGGCTGAATGCCGGAACCACGGATATGGAGCGAAACAGTGAGGGGCGACGCGGAGCGCGGCGCGCGCGACGAGGTCCTGCGCCCCCGCCGCACCCCCCCGCGTT